>JBEEMX010000001.1:0-39459 GCA_041192465.1 Pseudomonadota bacterium
AGGATGTTGCGCTCGCTGGTGTAGTGCGCGCCCAGCTCGCGGCGTGCGGCGGCGAACTTCTTGGCATCCTCGCGGCCCGTTTCCAGCACCGCCTGGAACATGCTGCCAAAGATGGCCGGGCTGATGCTGCCCCAGTTCAGCGACGAGCATTGCAGGATGACGGCACGCTGTGCGGCGTCGAAATCCGGCAGCCGGCAGGACTCGGAAAAAAGCCGGCCGTTGACATACGCAAAGTCGGCGAACTTGGCCGGCAGCTTGGCGGAACGCTTGGCCACGGACGTGTCCAGCACCTCGAACAGCTTCGACAGCGTGGAACCCAGATCGCTGCCATCCTCGGCCGAGTTCAGCAGCAGGCGATGGATCTGGGTGTTTTCACCGAAGATGCCGGTGTCATCGCCGAAGAAACAGAAGATCAGCCGGGTGAGCAACACCTCCAGATCCCGCCCGCCGTAACCATCGGCTGTCAGCGCGCCATGCAGATCGGCCACCGCACGAGCCGCCTTGATGTCAACGCCGGGTTGTTCGAGGAAGCCAACGCTGTCTTCCGCGGGCAGCAGGAACTTGAACAGCTCCGCCTTCTCGGGCAGTTCGTCGATGCAGCTTCTGGCGGATAGCCGACCAGTCGGCGCGGCCCGGTGCGGAGGTCTTGGCGCCGGACTCGGCCGGGTTGCGCCCCGCGGGGGCGCGGGTGCTTCCTGTGTCGCCGGGGGCTGCCAGGCCATGTTGGTGGCGGCCGGCCGCTTAGCCGGAGCCGATGGTCAGTAGATCCCTTGACACAAGATTAACGTGCCAGTGATAGATTGCACACCGCCCTGCGCCCGCCCCCTGCGCGCGCCGCTCCCCTGGCTGGAAGAGACATGAAGACCCAAACGATCGCCACCCTCCTGTTCGTCGCTGGTGCAGCCGGCGGCACGTACTGGTGGATGCACAAACCCGCTGCAGCCGCGTCGGCCGATGCCCCCATGGCCGCAGGATCCGCCCCCGCTGGCGCCTCCGCCACCGCCTCTGCCGCAGGGGGACGCGGCGGCCCGCAGACCGTCGGCGTCGCCCTGGCGCAACAGCGCGACGTGCCGGTGTCGATCGAGGCGGCCGGCAGCGTGGTGGCGCTGGACAGCGTCGAGCTGCGCCCGCTGACCACCGGCGTCGTCACCGAGGTGTCCGTCACCGAGGGCCAGCCGGTCAAGCGCGGCACGGTGCTGTTCAAGCTCGACGACCGGGCCGAACGTGCCAACCTGGAAAAAGCCAAGGCACAGCTCGCCAAGGACAAGGCCACGCAGGCCGACATCGAGCGCCAGCTCGCCCGCGCCAAGGAGCTGTTCGAGCAGAACTTCATCGCCCGCAACGCCGTGGACTCGCTGACGACCCAGCTCGACGCCCAGCTTGCCGCCGTGCGCGCCAGTCAGGCGGGCATCCAGTCCAGTGAAATTGCCCTGGGCAACAACGTGCTCAAGGCGCCGATGAGCGGCCGGGCCGGTGCGGTCAACGTCGTCAAGGGCAGCCTCGTGCAGCCGGGCGGCGCGGCAATGGTCACGCTCACGCAGATGGATCCGATCGGCGTGAGCTTCACCCTGCCGGAAAACCAGCTCGGCCCGCTGCGCAAGGCGGACAAGGAACTGGCGAAGGACGGGGGCGTGCCGCTGACCGTGCAACTGCCGGGCGAGCGGCGTGGCCAGCCGGCGGTGGCGCTGCCGGGCAACGTGAGCTTCATCGACAGCGGCGTGGACCCGACCACCGGCACGATCCGCGTCAAGGGCAAGCTGGTCAACGAGGGCCGCCAGCTCTGGCCGGGCCAGTACGTGACCACCAAGCTGACGCTGCGCACCATCAAGGACGCCGTCGTCATCCCGCAGGCCGCCGTGATCGTGCGGGGCAACGAGCGGTCGGTCTACGTGGTCGATGCCGAGGGCAAGGCGCAGATGAAGCCGGTGCAGTTGCGCCAGCCGCTGGGTGAGCAGGTCGTGGTCGAGGGCATCACGGCCGGCGAGAAGATCGTCGTCGAGGGCAAGCAGAACCTGCGCCCCGGCACGCCGGTCAAGGAAGCACCGATGGGTGGCGGCAAGGGGGCCAGCGCGGCGGGTGCCGCCTCAGGTGCCGCCGCGGCGGCCAGCACCGCCGAGGTCGCCGCGAGCGGGGCGTCGCGATGAGCTTCACCGAACACTTCATCCGCCGTCCAGTGATGACGGTGCTGCTGAACCTGGCGATCGTTCTCGCCGGGCTGGTGGCGCTGGGCAAGATCCCGGTGGCTGCCCTGCCGAGCTACAACACGCCGGTGATCCAGGTGTCCGCCGACCTCCCCGGCGCGAGTCCGGACACGATGGCGAGTTCCGTCGCGCTGCCGCTGGAAAAGCAGTTCTCGACCATCGCCGGACTGGCCACGATCAGCTCGACCAACACCCTTGGCCGCACCTCGATCACGCTGGAATTCGAGACCACCCGCAACATCGACGCCGCCGCCGTGGACGTGCAGGCCGCCCTCTTCCGCGCGCAGCGCACGCTCCCCGCGGACATGACCTCGCCGCCGTCCTACCGCAAGGTCAATCCGGCCGACGCCCCGGTGCTGCTGCTGGCGATGACCTCGCCGTCGATGTCGATGTCGGACCTCAACGAGTTCGCCGAGAACCTGATCTCGCCGAGCCTGTCCACCATCAACGGCGTGGCGCAGGTGTCGATCTTCGGCCAGAAGCGGTTTGCGGTGCGCATCCGCGTCAAGCCGGAGACGCTGGCGCAACGTGGCCTGACGCTGGACGAGTTGCGCGCTGCGCTCGCCGGTGCGAATGCCAACTCCCCCGTCGGCACACTCGACGGCCCGCGCCAGACCCTCACCATCGTCGCCAACCGCCAGCTCGCCAGCGCCCGCGAGTTCGGCAACCTGATCGTCGCCACCCGCAACGGCGCCCCCGTCCGGCTGCGCGATGTGGCCGACGTGCAGGACAGCGTGGAGACCGCCAAGACCTTCGCCAGCTTCAACGGCGAGCCGTCGATCACGCTGGCCGTGCAGCGCCAGCCGGATGCGAACACCGTCGAGGTGGTGGACCGCGTGAAGGCGATGCTGCCGCGCTTCGAGACACAACTGCCGGCCTCCATCCGCCTGATGCCTGCCAACGACCGCTCGGTCTCGATCCGCGAGGCGCTGCACGACGTGAACCTGACGCTCGGGCTGACCATCGTGCTGGTGGTGCTGGTGATCTTCATCTTCCTGCGCCGGGTTGCGGCCACGGTGATCCCGGCGCTGTCCCTGCCGGTGTCGCTGATCGGCGCGCTGTCGCTGCTCTACGCGGGTGGTTACAGCCTGGACAACGTCTCGCTGCTGGGCATCACGCTGGCGGTCGGCCTGGTGGTGGACGATGCGATCGTGATGCTGGAGAACATCGTCCGCCACGTCGAGGACGGCATGGCCCCCTTCGAGGCCGCCATCAAGGGTGCCCGCGAGATGGCGTTCACCATCGTGTCCATCTCGATCTCGCTGGTGGCGGTGCTGATCCCGATCTTCTTCATGCCGGGGGTGATCGGGCTGCTGTTCCACGAGTTCGCGGTGGTGGTCGGCCTGTCGATCCTGGTGTCGGCGGTGGTGTCGCTGACGCTGGTGCCGATGCTGGCCAGCCGCTTCCTGCGCCACCATGAACCGCAGGAAGAATCGTGGCTCGGCCGCTGGTTCGAACGCGGTTTCGACGCCGTGCTGCGCTTCTACGGCCGCACGCTCGACTGGGCGCTGCGGTTCCGTTGGGTGGTGCTGCTGTTCGCGCTGGGTACCTTCGTGGCGACCGCGGTGCTGTTCGTCCAGATCCCCAAGGGTTTCTTCCCCGAGGAGGACATCGGGCAGTTGCAGGTGACGATCGAGGCATCGGAAGACATCTCCTTTGACGCGCTGCTCAAGGTCCAGGCACAGGTCAGCGGCATCTTCCAGAAAGACCCGGCCATCCGTGCCGTCAGCTCCTTCTCGGGTGGTGGCGGTGGCTCGACCCAGAACACCGGCCGCCTGTTCGTCACGCTGCACCCGCGCGGCCAGCGCCCGCCGATGGCGCAGGTGGTCGACAACCTGCGCAAGAAGACCCGCGGCATTCCCGGCGTGCAGGTCTTCATGCGTCCGATCCAGAACCTGCAGCTCGGTGGCCGGCAGAGCAAGAGCCGCTACCAGTACACGCTGCAGAGCGTGAGCGCCGACTCGCTCAACGAATGGGCCGGCAAGCTCCAGGCCAAGCTGCGCGACGACACCCTGTTCCGCGACATCACCAGCGACTCGCAGCAGCGCGGCCTGCAGGCCAGCCTGCAGATCGACCGCGACAAGGCGGCCCTGCTCGGCGTGTCGATGGCGGATCTGCGCAGCGCCCTCTACAGCGCCTATGGCGAGCGCCAGGTCTCGACCATCTACGCCCCCAGCAACACCTACCAGGTGCTGATGGAAGCCAGCGAGGCCGACAAGCAGTTCGAGGACGCCTTCAACAAGATCTCGCTGCGCAGCAGGACCGGCGCGCTGGTGCCGCTGAGTGCCTTCGCCACCGTGCAGCGCACCATCGGCCCGACGGCAGTGAACCACCAGGGGCAGTTGCAGGCGGTGACGCTGAGCTTCAACCTCGCGCCCGACGTGCCGCTGGGCACCGCGACCGCCAAGCTCGACGGTTACGTCAGCGAGCTGCAGATGCCCGCCACGCTCATCGGCACCTACGGCGGTGATGCGGCGGTATTCCAGGATTCGCAGTCCGGCCAGCTCATGCTGCTGGGGCTGGCGGTGCTGGTGATCTACCTGCTGCTGGGCGTGTTGTACGAGAGCTTCATCCACCCGCTGACCATCCTGGCGGGCCTGCCGTCGGCGGCGGTGGGGGCGCTGGCGACGCTGACGCTGTTCGGCATGGACCTGACGGTGATCGCCACCATCGGCCTGCTGATGCTGATCGGCATCGTCAAGAAGAACGCGATCATGATGATCGACTTCGCGCTGGAGGCCCAGCGCCACCAGGGCATGACCCCGACGGAGGCCATCCGCCAGGCCGGTCTGCTGCGGCTGCGGCCGATCGTGATGACGACGCTGGCGGCGCTGATGGGCGCGTTGCCGATCGCGCTCGGGCTGGGCGCCGGCGCCGAGCTGCGCCAGCCGCTCGGTCTGGCGGTGGTCGGCGGACTGGTGGTGTCGCAGTTCGTGACGCTCTACATCACGCCGGTGATCTACGTGACGCTGGACCGCTGGAGCGGGCGCGGGCCCATCATCGATCCGGAAGTCGGCGACCAGCCCGTCTGACGCACCACCCCGCCTAGCGGTGCCCGGACAGCAACAGTCCGGGCAGCCCGCTCACCCGCCGCGTTCGCCGCTGCAGCGCCTGGCTCCACACCGAGGGGTCCGGGGCCACCAGCGTGAACGCGGTTTTTGCACGCGTGATGCCGGTGTAGACCAGCTCCCGCGTCAACACCGGGGTCAGGTGTGGCGGCAGCACCAGCGCGACGTGCTCGAACTCCGAACCCTGCGACTTGTGGACCGTCATCGCGAACGCGGTCTCGATCGCTGCCAGCCGGCTCGCCATCACCGAGCGCGGCGGCTGGCCCTCCCCGTCGAGCAGCCACACCCGCAGGCCCGTGCCGCCATCGACCCCCGGCAGTGCCACGCCCACGTCGCCGTTGTAGACACCGAGGGCGGCGTCGTTGCGCGTGACCATCACGGGCCGGCCGGCGTACCACTCGCCATGGCGCGCAATGGCACCGCGGCTGCGCAGGTGGGATTCGATGCGCGCATTCAGCCCGGTCACACCCCATTCCCCTTCCCGCAGTGCGCACAGCAGCCGCACCCGCTCGAACGCCCGCACGACCCGCACGACCCAGGACTGGTGCGCAGCGGCGTCTCCCGCGGGCGGTCGTTGCTGGAGTTCGGCCAGATAGAGGTCGTAGCCGATCGGCGCACCCGCGCGGCCCTGCAGCGCCAGCCCCAGCACCGCCGGCAACGCCTGCGCCTCGGTCAGCGTCAGCCGCTGCACGGCGGCATCCGGCGCGCGGAGCACGGCATCCGCGCCGCGCACATCCCCCGCATTGACCGCCTTGGCCAGCGCCCCGATGGCGCCCTGAAACCGCCGGCTCTCGCGCAGCATCACCGTCTGCTGCGCCAGTGCAGGCCGTGGCGTGCCGGGGCGGTGGCGCAGCGCGGGCGGCACCGCCCCGCCGGTGCAGGCCGCGATCCAGGCCACGCTATCGGCGTCATACTGCCCGCGCTCCGCCTGTCCGCACAGGTCACCCAGCACCGCGCCCGCCTCCACCGACGCCAACTGGTCCTTGTCCCCCAGCAACACCAGCCGCGCCCGCTCCGGCAGCGCGGCCAGCAGCGCGGCCATCATCTCCAGGTGGACCATCGAGGCTTCGTCCACCACCAGCAGATCGACATCCAGCGGGTGGCGCGCGTCGTGGCGCAGCGCGCGGGTGTCGGGGCGGGCGCCGAGCAGGCGGTGCAGCGTCAGCGCCTCCTTCAGGCGCTTGGCCAGCAGCGCCCAGTCCAGCGCGTCCGGCAACGCAGCGCCGAGCTGGCCGAGCGCCTGGTCGATCGACTGCTTCAGCCGCGCCGCCGCCTTGCCAGTCGGGGCGGCGAGTGCGATGCGCAGCGTCTCGGGCGCGGGGTGCAGCGCGAACAGCAAGGCCAGCAGGCGGGCGACGGTGTAGGTCTTGCCCGTGCCGGGGCCACCCGTGATGAGCGCCAGCCGACCACGCAGGGCCATGGCGCAGGCGGTGCGCTGCCAGTCGGGGGCCACGGACGCTGGGTCGCTGGCGGGGCCGAACAAGCGGTCCAGCCAACCCCGCACGACGGCCGCATCGGGAACCACTTCGCCGGGATGCGGCCCCACGGCGCGCGACAACACCGCCCGTGCCACCGCCTGCTCGTCGCGCCAGTGGCGGCGCAGGTACAGGCGTGTGCCGTCGGGAGTGTGTTCCAGGACCAGGGGCGCCTGTCCGCTGGCCGCGTCGATGCCCTCGTCCACGGCGTCGCTGCCTTGCAGGCCGTTCAGCCAGTCGCCACGGTCAGGCGACAGGCGCTGCAGAGTGGCCGCCAGCGCAGCGCGCGCAGCACCTGGGCCGTCGAGCCAGGCGTCGTCGTCCGGGCGGACCACCGCGTCCGGGCGGCGCTGGGCCAGCAACTCGTCCAGCGCGATGCAGGTGTGGCCGCGGCTTTCGCGCTGCGCCAGCAAGGCGGCGGACAGAAGCAGCTCGGGTGCAGCGTCCGGCAACTCGGCGGCCAGCCAGCGCGCCAGCGCCACGTCCAGCCGACGCAGCCAGCCGGCGTCGCACCAGCGGTCGAGTTCGGCGAGCAACTCGGCGGCGGTCAGCGGCCCGGTGGGGTCCAGGGTTGGCAGCATCAGGCACTCACCATCGGATCAAGGTCGGGTTCGGGTTGGGATTCAGGTTCAGAGCTTGGATCGTTCAGGCAGGCGTCCAGTGCATCCAGCAGCGCCAGCGGCGCCGGCACCACCACGCAACCCGCCTGCGGACCCCGCACCCCGCGCAGGAAGAGGTAGACCGCGCCGCCCAGATGCAAGGCGGGGTCATAACCGTCGCCCAGCCGCTGGCGCAGCAGGCGGTGCAACGCCAGCAGGTAGAGCGCCGCTTGCAGGTCGTAGCGGTGCGCGAGCATGGCGGTGTCGAGGGCGGCGGCGTGGTAGTCCGCATCGCCATCGCCGAGGTGGTTGGACTTGTAGTCCAGCACCCACCAGCGCCCGCCGTGCTCGAACACCAGATCGGCGAAGCCCATCAGCAGGCCCTGCAACACCCGCGGCACCAGCGCCGGCCGCGCCTGACCGGGCAACAGGCGCTCGCGGCAGACGCGGTCGAGGGCGGCACTGCGCAGCGCCACGCTCGGCATCCAGAACTCCATCTCCGGCAGCACCGCGCCGATCGCTGACAACGCCGCGCCCCCCAGCACCGGCAACGGCGTGGTCAGCACCGCGCCCATCCACGCCACCACCTCGTCGGCGCGGTCGGTGTGGCCGTGGCGCTCGCAGCGGCGGCGGATGAACGCCTGCACCGCCGGGGTGTCCCAGCGGTCGAAGCCCTCTTCGGCCAGCCACTGCAGCAGCTCGTGCAGGAAGTTGCCGGCCAGCGCGCCCTTGGGGAAGCGGTGCCACGCGGCATCGGCCAGCACGGGCACCGGTGCTGGCACCTCCACGGCCAACCCCGTGGTGTCCAGATCGGCCAGCCACTCCTCGCGCAACTGCTCGTTCCTCGCCGGATCGACCGCCCACGACGACGCGGGCACCAACCGGTCGCCCTCCGCCTCGCGCCCGCTGCGCAGATCGCGCACCAGCGCGGAGAAGCTGCCCACGGTCCAGCGGCGGTCGAACGCCGCCTGGTAGCGCGGCGCCTCGGCCAGCGCGACCGGTGTCGCCGCGCGCCGCAGCCGGGTGTAGCCGGGGCGCGCAGGCAGCGTTTCGACGGACACGCTGCCGGGCAGGGCCACGCCGCCGTGCGGCACCGCCCAGTCGTTCAGCCGCTCCAGCGCCAGCGCGGGCGACAGCTCCCCCAGGCCCCCCCCGAGCAGATAACCCAGCGCACTGCGGTCCAGCTTGTTGCCACCCGACTTGCTGCCCTTGTTCTTGAGGAACCCGACGCCCAGCCACAGCGCATGCCGTGCCCGCGTCAACGCGACGTAGAGCAGCCGCAAGTCCTCGCGCAGCCGCTCGCGATCGGCCGAGGCCATGGCGTCGTCGCTGAGCGTGAAGTCGAGCGCGCGCGTGCCGTCGTGGTCCACCCAGGGGATGAAGCGGCGCCCGCGCCGGTCCACCTCGCGGCAGGACGACGCAAACGGCATGAACACCACCGGGTACTCCAGCCCCTTGGACTTGTGGACCGTGACCACCTGCACCAGCTCCGCGTCGCTTTCCAGCCGCACCACCCGCTCGTCGCCTGCGCCACCGAAGCCGTGGATCTGCTCGGCCAGCCAGCGGATCTGTGCCTGTTCGCCGTCGAGCTGGGCCGCGGCGGCCTGCAGCAGCTCCCCCAGGTGCAGCAGATTGGTCAGCCGGCGCTCGCCGTCGGGAGGCGCATCGGCTGCACCGAGCCAGCGTGCTGGCAGGTCCAACGCATGCAGCGTCTGCCGGACCAGCGTCAGCACACCTTGCCGCTGCCAGACGCCGCGCAGGCGCTGCAACTGCGCGAGCCGCACGTCCCAGGCCAGCTCATCCGTCACCAGCCGCGCCAGCGCCTCCAGATCCAGCCCGACCGTCGCGGTGGCATACGCGGCCCGGGCCAGCGGCGCGTTCAGCGGGTCGGCCACCGCCTGCAGCCAGCGCAGCAGGTCGGCCGCCTCGGCGGAGGCAAACACCGAATCCTGGTCCGACAGGTAGACCGAACTGACCCCACGCCGCCGCAGCGCCAGCCGCACAGCGTCCGCCTCGCGCCGGCTGCGCACCAGCACGGCGACATGCCCCGGCGCCAGCCGCTGCCACGCGCCATCCGGGGCGCGAAAACCCACCGTCGCGTCGTTCAGCCAGTCCACCAACTGCTCCGCGGCGTGCTGCGCGAGCGCGTCGGTGAGCGCGCGCTGGGGCATCGCGGCATCGAGCGCGCGGGCCGTCAACGCCGGCAGTAGCGCCTCTCCGCGGACCAGCACTTCGCTGCGGCCCCGCGCCTCGACCGGCTCGAATGGCAACGCCAGCGGCCCACCCTTCGCGAAGGCAAAGGCGCCGCCCGACCAGCGGCGCTCCGCCTGCGCGAACACCGTGTTGACCGCGCCGATCAGCGCCCGGGTCGAGCGGAAGTTGGTGCCGAGCACGTGGTGGCGGCCCTCGGTCGCCTGACGGACTTGCAGGTAGCTGTAGATGTCGGCGCCACGGAAGCCGTAGATCGACTGCTTCGGGTCGCCGATCAGCAGCAGCGCGGTGGCCGGGTCGTGGTCGGCGACGCGGTAGAGGCGGTCGAACAGGCGGTATTGCAGTGGAGAGGTATCCTGGAACTCATCGATCAGCGCGACGGGGTATTGCGCCAGAATGCTCTGGCGCAGGCGCTCGCCGGCCTCCCCCGCCTCGGGCGAGAGCGCCTGGTCGAGCCGTGCCTGCAGGTCGGCGAAACCGAAGCGGGCGCTGCGGCGCTTGAGCTGGTCGAGCCGGCGGGCCACGCGGTGCGTGAGGTGGCGCAGCAGGCGGGGCGCCAGCGGCTCCAGCATGTCGAGGGCCTGCTGCAGCGCCTCGAACTCGGCGAACTCGGGCAGCAGCGGTGGCGGTCGGTGGCCTTTCTTGTACGCCTTGACGATGCCGTCCGGCGTCAGGCGGGTCCGGCCAGTGTCGGGCGACAGCACCAGCAGGTCCGCATCCGGGTCGTCCGCCCAGGCGACGATCTGTTCGATCCAGGCATCGAGCGAACTGGCGCGCAGCAAGTTGCCGTTGAAGGGGTTCGCACCGCCCTGCCCTTGCTGCTGCGCGTTGATCCAGCCAGCGATGCGCCGCGCCTTGTCCGCCCAGCCGGTCTTGAGCTGCGTCACCGCCATGTGGCGCTCGTCCACCCAGGCGGGCAGCCAGTCCGCCAGCGTGGCGCGGGGCTGGGTGTCGGCGCCCAGCAATTCGGTCTGGTGGAGCAGCGGCTGCACCTGCTGCTGCATCACCGCCACCGACGGCCACACCCCGAGCAATGCCGCCAGCGGCGCAGTCTCCAGCGGGTAGACCTCGCGCCGCCAGACATCGTGCATCGCCTGCGCCAGCAACTCGGCTTCGTCGGCGACCAGTTCCTCGTTGAAGAGGTTGCCGCTGTCGAAGGCGTGTTCGCGCAGCATGCGCTGGCACCAGGCGTCGATGGTGTGGACCGCCGCTTCGTCCATCGCTTCGGCGGCCAGCGCCAGTCGGTAGGCGGCCTGCGAGCGGATGTCGTCTTCCGGGTCGTCCCCGTGGTCGGCGATCAGATCGTGCAGAAAAGTGTCGTGCGGCGCGGGCTGGGCGGCACCGCGGAAACACTGCGCCGCCTCGATCAGCCGGGCGCGGATGCGGTCGGACAGCTCGCGGGTGGCGGCGCGGGTGAAGGTCATCACCAGGATCTGCGACGGGCCAAGCGGGCGGGCCTCTCGTCCAGCAGCACGCCCGTGGTCGCCGTGGCCCAGCACCAACCGCAGGTAGAGCGCGGCAATGGTCCAGGTCTTGCCGGTGCCGGCGCTGGCCTCGATCAGGCGGCTGCCGGACAGGGGCAGGGTCAGGGGGTCCAGCAGGTCAGTCATCGCGGGCGTCCTCGTCGTCCTCGTCGGCGCCGGGATGGGCATCGGGCAGGGGCAGCACGGCCACATGGGCGGGGTCGGCGGCCCATTGGCGCAGGGGTTCGTACAGCCGTTCGGCCCACTCCGCGAAGGCCGGGTCGGCGCTCAGCGTGTCCCAGTCCGGGAACAGGCGAGCGAGCGCGGCGTCCTGCACTTCGCCGCGGCTGGTGTGGCTGCCTTCGTAGCAGGTGCGGGCGGCGTCGTCGGCCTTGTCGGGCTGGTCGGGGAACTTCTCGCGGGCGGCGAGCCAGACGAGCGCGGTGCGGCAGGCCACCGCCAGCGGGCGCACCATGCCTTGCTCCCAGACATCGAGCAGGTCGTCCAGCACGGCCTGCGCCACGGCGGCGTGCGGCGGCGCGAGCACCAGCAGGGCATCCCGCGCCACGATGCGCGCCTCCAGGTCGATGCCACAGGCACCCGCCACCAGCATCCGCAGCCACGGCCGCACCAGCTTGTGCGCCACCGGCCGCAGCACCTGGGCTTTCTTGTCGAACACGCACAGCCGGCGCGCGTCCAGCGTCAGCCAGATGGGCTGGTCGGTGCCGGGTACTTGGCGCAGCTCGTCGAGCCAATCGTCCAGCCCGATGCCGTCGAGATCGACCGTGATCTGCCGCGGCTTGGCCGGCTCGGCGAGTTCGTGGCACCAAACGTTCCACTGCAAGGCCATCGGCGCACTCTGCTGCACGAACTGCCCGCGCCAACGCTGCCCCAGCCCGCCCACCGGCAGATCGCCGCGGCGCACCAGCCGCTCGGTGCGGACCTGCAGCGCCGCGTGGCAGGCGGCGAGTGCGGTGGGTGCCTCGGCGTCGGGCGACTCCAGCAGCTCGCGCAGCAGCAAGGTTTCGTCCAGCGCGTTCAGGTCGAAGGGTTCGTCGTCCGCCACGGCCAGATCCAGCGGCTGGAACACGACGCCGAGGCGCTCGCGGAAGTGGTCCTTGACGGGGTTGAGCAAGAAGTGGTCGAGGCGGCGCAGGGTCAGCGGGAGCATGGCGGTGCGCTCGGAAGCGGAAAGCTTGCCTTGCGCGCTGCCGGTGTTCTCCCCAACGGCCACAGTGACCACAGCAGCCACGGGATCGCTCGTCTCATGTGCCTCGCGCCACTCGCGGGCATAGGTGAACAGTGCGGAGCCGCCCTCGAAATACCGCCGGCTGAAGGGCTGCAGCGGATGCTCGGTCGTCAGCCGTTCCACGACCGCCTTGCCCCAGCCGGCCGCGAGGTGGTCACGCAACTGCGACACCAGCACCGACGGCGGCTGCGCGGTGTTGTCGCGCACGCTGCGGCCTGCCCAACTGATGGACAGCACCCGGCGCGCCGCCAGCAGCGCCTCCAGCATCAGCATCCGGTCGTCGTCGCGGCGGGCGCGGTCGCCGGGGCGGTGCTGGCCGGGCAGCGCCATGAGGTCGAAGTCGCTGCGCGGCGCGCGGCGCGGGTAGTCGCCGTCGTTCATGCCCAGCAGGCAGACCACCTCGAACGGAATGGCCCGCATCGGCATCAGCGTGCAGAACACCACCCCGCCGCCGAGGAAGCGGCTGTTCAGGCTCGGTTCGTCCACACCCGAGAGCCAGCCCTCGCGCAGCACGGGCAGCGTCACCGGCGCGTCGAAACCGGCGTCCTCGCAGTCGTCGAGCCAGCGGCCGAGCGCGTCATCCAGCGCGGCGAGCATGAGGCGGTCATCCTCGTCGGCCGGGTCGAGGAAGGTCGCCAGCAGGGCCTGGCCGCGGGCGTGCCACTGCGCGGGCGGCACCGGCTCGATCGCCTGCAGCCACCAGCCGCGCAGCGCGTCGATCAATCCGGCCAGCGCGCCGGCGATCGCCGCATCCAGCCCGCCAATCTCGTCGTAGGGTTCGATCGCGCGCCACGGTGCATCGGCGCCCGCAGTGTCCGAGCGCCCGCAGGCATAGCCCAGCAGCATCCGCCGCAGCCCGAACAGCCCCGTGTTCTGCTCGCCGCACGCGCCCAGCCCGAGGCCGCCACGCTGTGCCGCGTCCAGTCCCCAGCGCACACCCGCGCCGGCCAGCCAGCGGGCGGCGGTCGCGCGGTCCTCGTCGTGCAGCCCGAAGCGCCGCGCCAGCGCCGGCACGTCGAGCAGGTCGCGCAGCTCGCTGGCCGTGCAGCGTTGTTCGGTCACGCGCAGCAGCCACTCCACTGCCATCAGCAGCGGCTGGCGCCCGCGCTGGCGCAGGTCGGCGATCTCGTAGGGGATGTGGCGCGGGTCGTGCTGGGGGTGCTGGCCGAAGACGGCGTGGAGGATGGGCGCATACGGCTCGATGTCCGGCACCATGACCACGATGTCGCGCGGCGCCAGCGGGGTGTTGCCGGGGTGGGCCAGCAGGTGCAGCAACTGGTCGTGCAGCACCTCGACCTCGCGCATCGCGCTGTGGGCGACGTGGAAGACGATGGAGCGGTCGGTGTCGGGCAGCGGCGCGGTGTCCTGGCCGGGGCGCACGCGCGCGACCAGCTCGTCCATCGGCAGCCCATCGCGGATGGCGCCCTGCACCTGGGCCAGCAGCGTGTCGCCGTCGCCGTCGTCGAACAGGTCGATGCGCGGGATCTGGAACCGCTGGCGGGAGGTTTCCGCGTCATCGAAGGCGTCCAGCAGGCGGATGAAGTCGCGGCCCTGGCGACCCCAGGCGGCGAGCAGCGGGTGCGCCTGTCCATGGGCCTGGTCGAGCGGCAGCGCGCCCAGGTCGCGGCCCTGGCGGTGCCCGTGGCGCTGGCGGGGCGCACGCAGCAATTCACGGCCATCGATGATGTCGGCCCAGTGGAACTGGCAGGGGTTCGGCACCGCCAGCAACACCTGCGCCCGCTGCGCCAATGCGGCCAGCGCCTGCAAGGTCTGCCACGGCAAATGGCTGTGCCCGAACAGCACGACGCGGCGCGGCAGCGGCTGGCGTGGCGCCTCGCCTGCTTCCACCGCCGCGACAAAGCGCCGGTGGACATCGCTGCGCACCGCCCGCTGGCCGGAGGCGTCCAGGCCCTCGACCAGCCGGCGCCACAGCCGCGCCTGCCAGCGTTGGTCGTCGGGCAGCGGCTCGGTGACGCCGTTGGCGCGGATGAGCACCTCGCGGCCACGGGCCCAGGCGTCGAGCCAGTCGGCGCGGTAGAGCTGGTACTGGTCGAACAGGTCGGCCAGCCGCTCGGCGAGCTGCAGGCGGCGGCCGAGGTCGTGCGTGCCATCGGCCGCGGGCGAGGTACCCAGGAACTGCGCCAGCGGCTCGAAACCGGGTGTGTCGATCCACGCGGGCAGCGCCTGCATGAGCCGCCAGGTCAGCGGCGCCTTGTCGAGCGGCGAGCGGGCCGGGGCACCGTCGCGGCCCAGCATGGCGCGGTACAGGCGCCAGAGGAAACGTGCCGGCAGCTCCACGCGGGTCGCTGCGCAGATGCCGCTGCGCAGCGCCAGCGACATCTTCATCCACTCGGCGATGCCGTTGCTCTGCACGAGCAGCACGTCCTGCTCCAGCGGGTCGAGCGGGTGGCGCTCCAGCCAGGCGAAGACCGCCTCCTGCAGCAGCTCCAGCCGGTTGCCGTGCAGCACCAGCAGGCCGGGCGTGATCGGGGAACGGGGCGCAGCGGTCAACACCGGACAGCTTTTTTCAATCTCGGGCATGGGCGCCAGTATCGCCCACACCCCGCGGCGGCGACAGGCTCAGGCGCGGTGCAGTGCGCTGTCGAGTTCGGCCTCGATGGCGCGCATCGAGACCTCCTTGGCCCGCAGGTCCAGTCGATCCACACTGCGCACGCTGGGCAACGGGATGCGGCACAGCGCCTCGTGGTCGTGGTCCCAGCAGTCGAGAAACCACACACTGTCCTCATGAACCAGGCGCATCGGCGAGACAACCCGGTCACGTTCCCGCCCCCCGTCATCGCCATCGACCGTGAGACGCAGGCGCCGACGCTCCAGCACCGCACTGGCCAGCCGCTCGAAATGCCGCCCCCGGATCGGCCGATGCACCGGCGCCACCACACGCACGCGCCGGGTCAGCTCGCGCGCCTCGCTCTCGCTGGTGCCCAGCATGCCGGTGAGCTTGTCGAGCAGGGGTTGCAGGTGGCGGCCCATGCTGCCACTGACGCCCAGGCCGTCGAGCAACTGGTGCATGGTCAGCAGCGCGTGGATCTCGCGTTCGTTGAACCAGACGCCCGGTGACTCGGCGGTGAAACTGCGCCGGCCGTTGCGGTCCACCGTTTCGAAGCGGTAGCCGTTGCGGTCGCGGTCGTAGACGATGGCGGCATCCATGCGGGTGCGCAGATGGTCCAGATCGCGCTTGAGCGTGGCACGCGAGACGGCCAGCTCGGTCATCAGATCGGCGAAGCTCACGCAGCCGCGGCTGCGCAGGAGCATCTCGATCTTGCAGAAACGTTCCGTGCGTTCCATGGTGTGTATTTCCCTAGTGGGCGAGGTGCGACACCTGCCGAAAAACGCCAGATTCATGCGCCACACTCAAGGCTGGCTCATGAATCGAGCCTCATGGTAGCGGTGGGCATCCATGTCACCCGCGTCACCGACCCCGTGTTCAGGGGACAACTCCACATGCCCATGCCATCCCTGCGCACTACGCACTCCCAGCGAGCAGGGGGTTTGACGCGCCACCCTCGCGACTGTCCGCCGGGACGATTCAGAACCCGGCAACACGGCCGACAATCGGGAGACCTACACTTGCGCGACGTTCACGAGCGACCCACCATGCCACGCCAGATCCGTCCACTCTCGTCGATCCGTCGGCTGCACCCGGCCCTGATGGCGCTGGCTCTCCTTTGTGGCACCGGTGCGCTCTCCGCAACGAGCACCGAGCGCACACAGCCCGTGCAGTCCGGTCTACCGAATACGCCCGCCGATGTGAACGGGGTCATCGTCAAGTTCAGGACCACGCGGTCGGTGAGCGCCTTGTCGGTCCACACAGCCACAGCCACCACGGCCACAGCCCCGGACACCCGCCCGCAACGCGCCCAGGCGCTGGGCCAGCGCACCGGCCTGCGCCTGAGCGACGGGGCCGCCATCTCGTCCGACACCCAGGTCATCCACGGCCCGGGCCAGAGCACGGCCGCGCTGATGAAGGCCCTGGCCGCAGACCCGCAGGTCGAGTACGTCGTCGAGAACCGCCGCCGCCGTGCCCATGCCACCGTGAACGACCCGCTGTTCGTGGGTGGACCCGGCATGAGTCCGGTGGCTGGTCAGTGGTACATGAGCGCGCCGAACGCCACGCTGGTCTCCGCCATCAACGCCGAAGCCGCCTGGGCGGTCACGACGGGGCGGGCGGACGTGGTCGTTGCGGTGCTGGACAGCGGCGTGCGCTTCCACCATCCCGATCTCGACGGCAAGCTGCTGCCCGGCTACGACTTCATCAGCGAGGCCGTCACCGGCAACGATGGCGACGGCCGCGACGCCATCCCGAGCGATCCCGGTGACTGGATCACCGAGGACGAAAACACCAACTCCCAGACCTTCCGCGGCTGCGGCGCCAGCGACAGCGGCTGGCACGGCACGCAGGTCTCCGCGCTGATCGGCGCGGCCACCAACAACGGCGTCGGCATGGCCGGTCTGGGACGGCATGTGCGCATCCTGCCGGTGCGGGTTCTGGGCAAGTGCGGGGGCTATGACGCCGACATCGTGGCGGGCATGCGCTGGGCCGGTGGGCTGCACGTCGAGGGTGTGCCCGACAACCCTACCCCGGCGCGGATTCTCAACCTGAGCCTGGGCTCCGTGGAAGACTGCGCCTCCGAGAAGGGGCGCGCCTACCGCGAGGCGATCGCGGAATTGCACCAGGCTGGCGTCACCATCGTCGCCTCCGCCGGCAACGACAACAGCGGGGTCCACATGCCCGGCAACTGTGCCGGTGTCATCGCCGTCGCTGGCTTGCGGCACGCGGGTGACAAGGGCGGTGCGTCCAGTCTGGGCAGGCAGGTCACGCTCGCAGCGCCCGAAGGCAACTGCGTCAACACCGTCGGGGAATGCCTCTACCCGATCCTGAGCGCCAGCAACACGGGCAGGACCGGGCCCCAATGTTCCGCCTACACCATGGGCGGTTCCAATGCTGCACGGGGCACCAGCTTTTCCGCACCCATGGTCGCCGGCACCATTGCACTGATGCTGTCGGCCCAGCCCACGCTCACGCCAGACCGGATCGCGGCACTGCTGAAGTCCACGGCACGGCCGTTCCCGACCCCACCCAACGGCGATCCCACGCCGATGTGCGACGTCAACACCTGGGGCGAACAGATCAACTGCCACTGCACCACCAGCACCTGTGGCGCGGGGATGCTCGACACCGGAGCCGCCGTGCGGGCTGCAGCCACCGCCGGGCCGGCCGTCGTGGCGCGGCTGGTTGATGCCCAGTCGCGCGTGTCGCTGAACACCAGCCTGGCCCTGAACGCCAGCGGTTCCAGCACCGCAGCCGGCCGCACGGTCACCGGCTACCAGTGGAGCATCCTCGACGGCGGCGCCCTGGCAGGCTTCACGGGCAGCACCACCGCCAGCGCGGCCACCCTGACCGCCATCGGCAGCGGGCTGGTCACGGTCGAACTGGCGGTCACGGACAACACGGGGGCGGTCGGCCGCAGCTCGGCGGTCTTGCGCACGGGCAGCGCGCCCACGGCCGTGTGCGGCCCGGACGAGACGGATGCGGTTCCGTCGGAGGGCGGTGGCGCAATGGGCTTCGGCTGGCTGGCCGGGCTGGCCGCCGTCGTGGCGCTGCTGGCCTGGGGCCGCCGCCGCGCGGGTTCAGCCGTTCACTGAACGCAGAGCCGGCGCGCCCGAATCTGCTGGCACTCGCGCGCTGCCGCATTGCACCCGATGGCGGTCATTCGGTCGTCCCTTCTTCGTCACCGGTGCGGCTCGCCAGCACCTTGTCGACGCGCTTGCCGTCCAGATCGACCACCTCGAAGCGCCAGCCCGCCCATTCGACTGCATCGGTGGTCTGCGGCAGGCGCCCGAGCAGCAGCATCACCATGCCGGCCAGCGTGTTGTAGCGCCCACGGTCCTCGTCGGGCAGTTGTTTCAGGCCGAGGCGGTCCTTGAGTTCGGGCACGGGGATCATGCCGTCCACCAGCCACGAGCCATCCTCGCGCTGCACGGCCCAGGCGTCTTCGGCCAGATGCGGCGTGAACTCGCCCGTGATGGCTTCGAGCACGTCGCGCAGCGTGATCACGCCCTGCACCACGCCGTACTCGTCCACCACGAACACCATCTGCACGGGCGAGCCGCGGAAGTGCTCCAGCAGCTCCATGCCCGACAGCGTTTCCGGCACGAACACGGGCGGCTGCATCGAGTCGGTGAGCGAGATTTCCCGGCTGGCGGCGAGCTGCATCAGCAACTGGTGCGCCGTCACGACCCCCAGCACCTCGTCCAGCCCGCCGCGGCAGACCGGATAGCGCGAGTGGCCGTGTTCGGTCAGCCCGGCCAGAATGTCCTCGCGGCTGGCCGAGACCTCCAGCCAGGCGATGTCCCCGCGCGGGATCATCATCGAGCCGATCTGGCGGTCGTCGAGGCGGAAGACGTTGCGCACCATCTGGTGCTCGTGCGCCTCGATCACACCGGCGTCCAGCCCTTCTTCGAGGCTGGCGGCGATTTCCTCTTCGGTCACGCCGCGGTTGGTGCTTTCGCGCACCCCCAGCAGGCTGAGCACCGCCTGCGTGGTGCCGGCCAGCAATTTGACGAACGGACCCGCGGCGACCGACAGGCCGCGCATCGGGCGCGCGACCAGGCGGGCCACCGTCTCCGGGTACATCTGGCCGACCCGCTTGGGCACCAGCTCGCCGAAGATGATCGTCATGAACGTGATCAGCGCGACCACAAGGCCGGTGCCCATGACCTCGGCCACGCTGGCCTTGATTGGCAGATTCGCCAGCAGCCAGGCAGCCACCGGGCCGGAAAAAGCCGCTTCACCGACGATACCGTTGAGCACGCCGATCGAGGTGATGCCGATCTGCACCGTGGAGAGGAACTGGGTCGGGCTGCTCTGCAGGGCGAGTGCGGCGCGGGCGCCCGCGTCTCCTGTCTCGGCCATCACCTGCAGCCGCGCCTTGCGGCTGGCTGTCAGGGACATCTCCGACATGGCGAAGATGCCATTGATCACGATCAGCACAAAGAGAAGAGCTAGGTCCATAAAGGGCACGAAACAGCGTCCGCGCCGGCAGTTGAGGCGCGAAGAGCGTAGCAGAATCCGCGCCATGAACTACCTGATCGGCGATCTGCAAGGCTGCTGTGACGCTTTTGAGCGACTGTTGGCCACCCTCGATTTCTCGCCTTCGCGCGACCGGATCTTCCTGCTGGGCGATCTGGTCAACCGGGGGCCGTGTTCGCTGCAGGTGCTGGAGCGGCTGGCCGGGTTCGGGGACGCCGCTACCTGCCTGCTAGGCAACCATGACCTGCACTTGCTGGCCGTCGCCCATGGCGTGCGGCGCGCGCACCGCAGCGATACGCTGGACGAGATCCTGGCCAGCCCGCGGCGTGACCACTGGCTGGATTGGCTGCGCCAGCAGCGGCTGGCCGTGCAGGAACACGGCTGGCTGATGGTGCATGCCGGCGTGGCACCGCAGTGGAGTGCCGCGCAGACTCTGGCGCTGGCAGCGGAGGTCGAGTCCCTGCTGCGCGGCGCCGATCTGACAGCGTTTCTGCAGGTCATGTTCGGCAACGACCCCGCCCGCTGGGACGACACGCTGCAGGGACCGGATCGCTGGCGCTTTGCCATCAACGTGCTGACGCGCATCCGCTTCTGCGAGGCCGATGGCACGCTGGATTTCAAGCGCAAGGAGAGCGCAGAGGCTGCACCACCCCGCCTGATGCCCTGGTTCGACGTGCCCGGCCGGCGCACCGCCGATACGCCGATCGCCTTCGGTCACTGGTCCACGCTGGGCGCGCTGGACCGCCCCGACCTGCTCGCGCTCGACACCGGCTGTGTCTGGGGTGGTCGCCTGACCGCTGCGCGGGTGGACGGCGGGCGGCGTGAACTGGTCAGCGTAGGCTGCCCGCAGGCGATGGCGCCACTCTGAAGTTCTGCCACAATGGCGCCCCTACAGGAAGCGTGGCCGAGCGGTTGAAGGCACTAGTCTTGAAAACTAGCGATGGGGTGACCTATCCGTGGGTTCGAATCCCACCGCTTCCGCCAGAGGTCCATGGGCTTTGTTGCGAAAATCAGCCGAAGCTGAGTATTTCCTTGCCCGGACGGGGATATGCCCCGGACCACAGGTGGTGCCCCCAGCAGGTGCGGCACACGTCGGTGCATCGTGCCCAAGCCCGCACGCACCCGCTCGAAGCGTCCATTCAGACTGTAATTTTCATTTCAGGACGTGCTGCCACAGCCTGCGTCCTGTTCTGATTTCAATTCAGATAAAAGCAGAAACTGGAGTCACGGACCGATGGCTCACCGACTGAAACTCAGTCGTGACAGCTTGCCGTGCAGACTTAACGTGACCTCCGGGATTGCGCCCTGCCCCTCTAATCTGGGGACTCAAGCCACAGGTTTGAGCCGCTAAACTGCGACCGGTTTTACCCGTTTATCACCTCTTTCATTGCGAGTGCCGGCCCGTACGCAAATCGGATTCGGCAATCCACTCGCCTCCGGAGTATGCAAGTCATGAAGTCGCCCCTGTTCAGTTCCACCGCCCGTCTGCGTGCATCACTCGCCCTGGGCGTGGTCGCCACAGCCACCTTGCTCGTCGCCTGCGGCGGCGGAGATGGCGACAAGAAGGGCTCCACCCAGGTGGCCGCCAAGGTCAACTCTGGCGAAATCTCGGTACACCAAGTGAACTTCGTGCTACAGCGTCAGCAGGGCCTGAAGCCTGAGCAGGCGCAGGCCGTGAGCCGGCGCGTGCTGGAGGGCCTCGTGGACCAGGAACTCGCCGTTCAGCAGGCCGTGGAGCAGAAGCTCGACCGTGACCCCCGCATCGTTTCAGCCATCGATGCAGCTCGCCGGGACATCCTCTCGCGGGCCTATGCCGACCGCATTGCCGAAGCCGCTGCGGCCCCGACGCCTGAAGACATCAAGGGCTACTACGACAGCAAACCAGCCCTGTTCTCCAAGCGCCGCATCTACGGTCTGCAGGAGTTCAACATCGAGGCCAGCGCCGAGCAGAAGACCGCACTCCAGGCCAAGATCCCGACCTTGCGCAGTGCCGATGAACTCGCGAGCGCACTCAAAGCCACCAACATTCGCTTCGCGACACGCAACGTATCGCAAGCACCAGAAAACATCCCGATGGGCTTCCTGGAGCAGCTGTCCAAGCTCAGCGAAGGCCAGTGGATCGTGGTCGCGACGCCGACCGGCCTGAACGCCGCGCTGGTCGCATCGGCCAAGCCCGCGCCGGTCACCGAAGACGCAGCCAAGAAAGCGATCGAACAGTTCCTTCTGAGCGATCGCAAGCGCAAACTGGTCACCGACGGGATCAAGGCACTGCGCGGATCTGCCAAGATCGAGTACGTCGGCCAGTTCGCTGCAGCCGCCTCGGCCCCCGCCGACGTCGGCGGTGCCGTCGAAGCACCCACCGTAGCGCCGACGCCACCGGCCGGCGCTTCCGATGCGCTGGACGCCTCCGCCCTCCAAAAAGGTCTTTCAGGTCTGAAGTAACCCATGATGCTCACGCTAAACACAACCCCGTCCCTCTCCGCACGCCTGTTCCGGCGTGTGCTGTTCGCCTTCCTGACTCTGCTGGCCCCGGTGCTGTCCTGGGCCCAGGTGTCCGATGCCCAGCGTGACTACGTGCTGGGTGCGGGCGACGTGGTCCGCGTGAGCGTCTACCAGAATGCCGACCTGACGCTGGAAACCCGTGTCGCCGAAAGCGGCATCATCAGCTTCCCGCTGCTTGGTCAGATCAAACTCGGCGGGCTGTCGGTACCCAAGGCCGAAAAGGTCATCGCTGACGGCTTGCGCAACGGCAACTTCGTGCGTCAGCCGCAGGTGAGCATCCTGGTGATGCAGGTTCGCGGCAACCAAGCCTCGGTCCTCGGCATGGTCAACCGCCCAGGGCGTTACCCGATTGAGCTGACGGGCATGCGTCTGAGCGAACTGCTGGCCACCGCTGGCGGTGTTGCTCCGGGCGGCAGCGATCTGGTCACGCTCAGCGGCATGCGCGACAACCGCACCTTCCGCGTGGTGATCGACCTGCCAAATCTGTTCGCCGCTTCGACCAAATCCAATGACCCGGTGATCATCAATGGGGACACGGTCTACGTCGATCGCATGCCAATGGTCTATATCTACGGTGAAGTGCAGCGCCCGGGTGCCATGCGCCTCGAACGTGACATGACGGTCATCCAGGCACTGGCCACTGGGGGCGGACTGACGCAGCGCGGCACGGAAAAGGGTTTGCGTGTCCATCGTCGCAGCGCCGACGGCAAGGTGGAGATTCTCCAGCCCGGCATGAACGACCCGATGAAGGATGGCGACGTGATCTACGTGCGGGAAAGCTTGTTCTGATACCGCGGTCCAAAATCCCAAGAACTTGGCGCCTAGTGCAAAACGTTCTTGGGATTTCCGAGCCCATGAATTGCTATTTCAGCAAGACACCGTGCTCCTCTGAAATGCACCATCTATCTATCAGGTGTGATTACTCATGACCATTGCGCAACTATTGTCGATATTAAAAGCGCGCTGGATTTCAGCGGTTGCCATATTAGTACTGACCATCAGCACCACGATAGGCGTCAGCCTGCTGCTGCCCAAAAGCTACACCGCAACCACAACAGTGGTTCTCGATGGTCGATCGGTTGATCCTGTGGCCGGGACACCCAACATGACGTCGCCCGCGTTCATGGCGACCCAAGTTGACATCATCACCAGCGACAGAGTCGCACAGCAAGTTGTCAGCAAACTGCGACTCACAGAAAATCCAGCCTTGCGCCAACGCTGGACAGAAGAAACTGATCGCAAAGGAAGTTTTGATGCTTGGGTCGTCGAGTTATTCAAAAAACGGTTGTCCGTGAAACCTGCCAGAGAGAGCAGCGTACTCACAATCAGTTACTCCAGCCCTGAGCCAAGGTTTGCAAGCACGATCGCAAACACTTTTGCGCAATCCTATATCGATGTCAGCAGCGGACTACGCTCGTCTCCGGCCAAACAATACAGCGAGTTTTTTGATGCCCGCGGCAAGGATTTGCGGGCATCCGTTGAGCGCGCCCAAGCTAAGCTTTCCGAATTTCAGAAAACCAATGGACTTCTGAATACTGATGAGAGATTCGACATCGAGACGCAGCGCCTCAATGAACTCAATTCGCAACTTGTCATCTTGCAAGCCATAGCCATTGAATCCTCCAGCAGGAAAAATGAGGCCAGAACGTCCGGTGATCAGATACCAGATGTGATCAACAGCGGGTTGGTCTCGTCATTGCGAACGGACCTGGTACGCCAAGAAAGCCGCCTGAATGAAATAAGATCCAAATTCGGAGACGAACACCCACAGGTCAAGGAACTGCGCGCCAGCCTCTCAGAGCTGCAGCGCCGCCTGGATTCTGAAACCAACAGAATAACGGGAAGTGTCGGCGTATCCAACAACATCAACAAGCACAGGGAAAGCGAAATTCGTGCGTCGCTTGATGCGCAGCGGGCCAAGGTCTTGAAGCTCAAAGCTCAGCGCGATGAAGCGATGGTCTTGCAGCGCGAGGCAGAGACTGCGCAACGCGCCTATGAGCAAATAACAATGCGTTTCAATCAATCAACGCTTGAAAGTCAATTAACACAAACGAATATATCAATACTATCATCAGCAACAGAACCAAATGAGCCATCTTCGCCAAACATCACAATAAATTCAATCATTGGGATCGCCGCAGGAATACTTCTCGGCATCACCACCTCAATAACAAGAGAAGCTTTAGACAAAAAAATCAGAACACTCGACGATATTTCCCCAAGACTGGATATACCAGTTATTGGTTACCTACCAAAGCCAGTCAAAATAAACAGGAAATCAATCAGCAAAAATGTGCCGATTCACAGCGTTCGCAGCATACATTAAATAAATGTCCCCAACAGCATTCTGGGTGAAAATTGGCGCGCCAAAAAACCCAAAAATAATACTAAAGTACATTTCAGCAATACCGCTAATTGCAGTCGCTACTTTTTTTTATATAAGATTTCCAGTCGCCGTCATCCTTATTGCATTAATAATCTCCACGACACTAGTAGGAAGTGATTCTGCAGCAAAGTATCTAACAGTTATAATACTGACATCCATATTATCATGGATAAATTCAGGAAAATATCTCTCTGGCGACTTGACGTGGTACTATGACCATTTTATATTATTAAATAAAATACCATTAACGAGTTACCTCGGTAGCACAGTCAATCAATTCACAATAAAAGCAAGGGAGCCATTTTATTACACTGTTTCATTTATAATATCTAGGCTATCAAATGGTAATTTAATTTTTCTAAATTTATTTATTACAGCATGGCTGTATTTATTAACAGGTATATCATTTTCAAAAATTGTGAGCTCCGCGAACCTGCCTCGCGTGCGCGCAATGGCCGCAGTGATCGCAGCAATGTTGACAGGTGTCACTTTTTCGCTCACAACACATCTGGTGCGCCAAGAATTTGCTGCCGCAGCTTTGCTTTGCTGTGCAGTTTCTTTATTTTATAACCATAAAAAATTAGTCTTAATTTTTGGTCTTATATCAGCCACCAGTCACGAATCAGCCTATATACCACTTTCCTGTTTATTTATAGGATTTTATTTTACTAAGTTCAAAAATCCGTCAAAAAAATTAAATCTGATATTTTTTATTACATTTTTATTAATTTTTCTCGGTGCCGGTCTATACTATTCAAATAGTATAGCATTTGATAGCCCTTATCAGAGAATTCGCAGCGATGGCGAAATAAGTCTGGCCGTCATGCTGCTGGATGCAGCACTATATACCATAGTAATACTTCACGCGCTTCACACCAAAAATCAATGCATCAAGAATGTCGCATTGATCGTGGCATTATATTTTGCATTTTTAATAGGCGTATCAGCAAGTCCTCTTCCATTTCTACGCATGTACTTCTACATTGATATTGTTCGGGGGTGCGAGGTAGCCTATATATCAATAATACTACTGCGATCAAGTTATGGTATATTATTTATTGCCCCCGTTGTAATAATATCAACGCTATACGCAGAGTTACGAATAATAAGTTCAGGATTTTATTACTATGGTGGCGGCATAATAAATCATTTACTTCTTCCTGTGTTTTTTATGTAAATTAACCGCGCATCGAAATCGCCCTGCAAATCCACCAATAAAATTAACTGGAAAAAAAATGCCATTACCCCTTTCATCCGAAGCAAGAAATAAATTCAATTCCGGGGTTGAGAATTTTGATGTAGAAGCATCGGACAATAAGGATCAAAGCATCGGTCAACTAATAAAAAATAATAACAAACTAACTTCCGAACAATTAAGTGAAATACTTGATTTTCAAAAACAAAATAATTTAAAATTTGGTGAATCCGCCGTAAAACTCGGCTATGCAAGCGATGCAGACATCGTATTCGCTCTCAGTCAGCAATTTAGTTATCCGTATACACCTGAAAATAATAGCACTCACCATTCTGAATTAGTAGTTGCCTCGCAACCATTTGGAAAACAAGCCGAATCATTTCGAGCAATACGAAGTCAACTGATGATGCGGGTATTCAACCCACAGGAGCCAAAAAGAGCTTTGGCCATTACAAGCCCACGCCAAGGTGAAGGGCGGACTTTTTTAACTGCAAATCTTGGCATAGTTTTGGCGCAATTGGGAGGAAGAACACTCATTGTGGATGGAAATTTGCGGCATCCACGTTTGCATGAACTATTTTCAATACCAAATACTTCCGGGCTAACTGGCATTCTGAGTGGCAGGCAAGAGGAAAACGTCATTTATCAAGCAGCGGATATCCCGAGCTTGTTCGTAATGCCTGTAGGAATAACACCGCCAAATCCACTAGAACTGCTTGAACGCCCAGCATTTCGTTTACTCATCGGTGAACTATTGCGGAAATTCGATCATGTCCTCATCGATACACCGGCCGGAAGCACCAGCAGCGATGCCTTTGTGATAGCGGCTCGCTGCGGTGCGGCATTGACTCTTGCCAGAAGGCACAAAACCGGTGCGGACGAGCTGGCAAATTTTACTGCTCAGTTGAAAGAAACCACGGCAAAACTAACTGGCATCATTGTGAACGAATTTTAATTCGTGGAATATTCAGTCCAATCACAAGCTAGCGTGCAGCAATAAAAATAAGCTTCTATCCACATAAATATGATTTACTCAACACCTGAACGCGCCGACAGCCGTGCCGTCGAACTGCAGGGGAATAAATTTTTGCCGTGGATCATATCCCTAGCAGGATTGATCGGCATGTACGGGATAACTTTTTTTGATTTGTTTCACGGACTCTGGGCAGGCGATCAGCAAGGTCATGGGCCCATCGTGTTGGCCATATCGATCTGGTTGCTGTGGCAAAAGCGGATGGAACTCACCGCGCTGCCTGTTCAGCCCAATTCAGTGTCCGGATGGCTGCTGCTGGCGTTTGGCCTCTTACTGTATCTGGTTGGCAGATCGCAGAATATTTTAATTTTTGAAGTCGGGTCAATTGTCTTCATGACTGCTAGCGTGCTGCTGTTGCTGAGTGGTCATTCAGCCGTGCGGTTGATGTGGTTTCCGTTGTTTTTCATGATTTTCATGGTGCCCCTGCCCGGTCTGTTTGTAGACGCTTTAACGCAGCCAATGAAAATCGCTGTGTCATATGTTGCTGAATTCGTTCTCTACCATTTAGGCTACCCCATCAGCCGCAGCGGAGTAATTCTACAAATTGGTCAATACCAGCTCCTGGTAGCAGACGCCTGCGCTGGGCTTAATACTTTATTTACCCTCGAAGCACTCGGACTGCTATATCTAAATTTAGTCAGGCACCAGTCAGCCACCAGAAATATCCTGCTGGCCATCTTTATCGTTCCCATCAGCTTCACAGCGAACGTGATTCGCGTCATGGTTCTTACCCTGATCACCTACCATTTTGGTGACGCAGCTGGACAAGGTTTCTTGCACGGTTTCGCTGGCATGGTGCTCTTCCTCGCTGCACTGGCATTGATCATCGCCTCTGATGGCTTACTGCGCATACTATCGCCGAACAAAGAGCACGCCCGCTGAATCCATGTACAGACGTCCATGAACAAACAATCGATCACAGCCATCGCTGCTGCCGTGTTGATGTCGATCACTGCAGCCTCAGCGAACCACATACGTCCAACCCATTATTTTTCAGATACCCGCGGAGGACGGAAGCTAGAACAGATCGTGCCAGAAAAATTTGGCATTTGGCAACAGCAAGATCTAGCGGGGAACATTGTCAACCCGCAGCAGCAGCAACTGCTGAACGAGTTATACTCTGAACAGGTAAGTCGGACATACTTATCTGCCCAGGGATACAGAATCATGCTGTCGATTGCTTACGGCAAGAATCAGAATGATTCGTTCCAAGTTCATCTGCCAGAAATCTGCTATCCAGCACAAGGATTCCAGGTCATATCCAGTGCCAAGGTCATGCTTGACACTCCCTTTGGGTCAATACCTACAAAACGACTCAATACAACTTACCAGTCACAGCGCATTGAGCCAGTCACTTACTGGACAACCATCGGGAATTACGCTGTCAAGTCTGGCACGGACAAGAAGTTCAAGGAAATGCAGTACGCCATAGAAGGTCAGATTGCCGATGGCCTGCTGTTCCGCGTATCCAGCATCGACCAGGATCTACCGCATGCGTTTGCTGCTCACCAACAATTCGTCATTGCCATGATGGCTTCACTTTCGGCAGAAGACCGACTTCGCCTGTCTGGCCTCACTCGGTAATTCGCTGCATGGCGATCAATTGGCGCAAGGCCGCCAAGGTTGGCACCTCGATATTTGACCAGGCATGGCTGAGTGGCATCAGTCTGTTGATTTCTCTCATCTTTGTCCGGGAACTGGAAAAGGACGAGTTCGGGCTCTACGTTCTGCTCCTCAATACCTCGCTATTTTTCCAAGGAATCGGCGGAGCGCTGCTGTCGGCCCCGTACACCACCATTTATCCGCGCACGCACGGCGACAACCAACGTGCAGTTGTCGATGTCTACACCCGCGGGACACTTGCATTCGCGCTAGTGTCAGCCTTGCTCGCTTTCTTGGGGTACATAATCTATGGAACCGCGTCGCATGATTCGCTGATGACCCTAGCGACAGGGACCGGTTTCGCAGTCTGTATTCTGGGCTCTGTCTCGAAAGACAATATTAGGGTATTCAACTACTCGCAGAACAATCCAACTGCAGCGCTGAAAAACAATCTTGTCTACGGCGGGTTACTGATGAGCAGCATTTTTGTGATGCTGCAGACAAAAACGGTATCCGCTGCAGGTGTGCTAATGGCGATCGGGATCTCCAGTGCCCTCGTGAGCATGCCGCGTCTGCTGAAATCCGGCATACAGATCGCACCGATGGCCGGAGGTACAACAGCGCGCAGTCGCCAGTTGCTGAGCGAATTCTGGGCCTGCGGTCGCTGGGCAGTACTGGGTTCATTCGTAACCTTTCTGACCAGCAATACCTATCCCTATCTCGCCGCAATCAGTTTCAGCAAATCCGAAGTTGCCGACATTTCGGTGGCACGATTGCTTTCGATGCCCATCGCACTGATCGGTGCAGCTTGGTTCAATTTAATGCGCTCCCGATTATCCCAATGGGCGGCGGAGCACCAATATGAAAAACTGGACTCGACCGTCCAGAATTCGGTAGCTGCAGCAACTGCGCTGTCAGTGCTTGTCGGCATCGTGGTCTACTTTTTCGGCGATCTGATCCGATTCCTATTCGGTGACAAATATGCCAATCTCAAAATGCTGACGCTCCTGTGGACCGCACAGACAGGACTGGCGTTCATCAAGGGCATCTACGCGGCCACGCTCATGACCGGCGACACGGGTTTCAAGGATCTCAGTCGCATTGGCGTTATCACGTTGGCGGCGACTGTTGTCGTGATGCTCATCGCCAGTACAACGCTCTATTCAGGATCGATCGTGCTGGCGCTGGCTTTTCTGGAAGTCGTCCAGATTGCCTTGATCAGGCGCAAGCGATTTCACATGCAGGTACAGCGATGCCCAGCCTTCAACTAATTTTCCAGATCATCGCTGGCCTTGGGCCCTATTTTTCTGTTGCCATACTGCTTGCCATTTTTCTGGGATTGTTTCTGCCCTGGGGAGTCACGCACCCACAGAAATGGTTGTACTTTTATATCATCGGATTGTCACTACTGCCTTTTGGCGGAAATGATCCGGACGAAGGGGGGAGTCTCTACAAGCAGATCACTTGGGGACTGCTGTACGTACTCTGCTTCGTGAGCATCATCAGATCGAGCAAGGATACTGGTGCCCCAAAAATACATATTCCGATCGAATTATTCCTGCTCTATGGATTCATTTTCATAACGATTGCGTGGTCCGACTACAAACTGAGTTCTTTCAAGCGCTACGTGCTTCTTGTGGGGCTGCTGCTGATCGCCATACTGTCCTCAAGGCTTTCAATGCTCGACAGGTCATTCGCCAAGATATTTAACAAGCCACTTGCCATCTTCATGCTTTGCGGAGCGGCAGTCGCCGCAGCATGGCCCAGTCTGGCTTTTGATACCGATGGCGCTCTTCGAGCATTCACATCCCACAAAAATACATGGGGGCAGTTCACGCTCTTGTGTTCGATTTTATTCTTCAACAATATCTTGGCCCGAGACAACCGGAAACTGTACCTGCCGCTGCTCGCTGCCTCACTGGTCATGCTGTACATGTCCAAAAGCGCAACCAGCATGTTAGCCTTTGCTTTTTGCGCTTTGCTGGCCTATGGATTTTCCAGCAAGAACGTGGCAGGGAAATTTATTGTACTGATGAGTGTACTGGCCAGTGCGGTGGCAGTGCTCGTCTACTCTGTTCTGCATGGGGCGCTGCCTTTTGATTCCTTGATCGAACTGGTCTACAAGACCACAGACAAGTCTTCCACGCTGACGGGGCGCACCCAGCTCTGGCAATTAATGGACGCGGAAATCGCGCGCCACCCCTGGCTGGGAACTGGTTTTGGTGGATTCTGGGTGGGCCAGGATGGCCCTTCCGGCGCAGTCGGACGGCGCCTCGATTGGGGTCCACCAACACAAGCTCACAGCGGCTACATCGACGGCTTGAATGAAATCGGTGCAGTCGGAATGGTCCTGTATGCAATCGTGATGCTATGTCATATATACCGTTGCTTCGGACTTTATGAGGCAGGCATGAAAGTACATTTCCTGCTGCATTTTTCCCTCATTGTCGGTTTTCTGACGAATAACTATGCAGAATCTTCACTGATTCAAGGGACTAATATGTGGTGGATCATCACGACCTGCTCGATCATCGAGGTCTATAACCGTCTACGCCTACACAAATCTACCCAAGCAAAGCCGCCGGCCGCAAGGTCAGGTCTTCAGTTCTAGACTGTCGGGTTATCCTAATTTGTTGCGTGGTCTATGAATTCGCCCGTTCGTCAGATTTCCATTTGTATCTGCACCTACAAACGATCAGAGGGGTTGCTGCGTGCGCTGCAGTCACTGGTCGGGATGACCACTCCTGCAGAATGCAGTCTGGAGATTATCGTTGTAGACAATGAAGCCGCGGGGTCCGCGGCACCCGTCGTCGAAAGAATCCGGCAAACCAATTCTGCGCTGAATATCAGGTATATCCTGGAGTCTAGGCCCGGTGTCAGCCACGCACGCAACCGCTGCTTGGATACCGCGACAGGAGAAGTCTTGGCGTTCATCGATGACGATGAGTTCGTCCATGGCGAGTGGCTCGTGGAACTGCTGCGCTGTATGGACAACACGTGCGCTGACGCAGTGTTCGGCCCGGTGGTTCCCTATTTCGAGGTGCCGCCGACGGCTTGGCTGTTGGCGTCCGGAGTCAATGACCGCATGCGCTTTGCGACGGGAACGGAACTTCCCTGGCAAGAAGCACGCACCGGAAATGTGATGCTCCGACGCACCATGATTGATGGAGGGCATCGTTTTTCCACCGACTTTGCCCGCACCGGTGGCGAGGACAGCCTGTTCTTTGCCGCCGCACAGCAGCGTGGGAGCAAGCTGGTCTGGTGCGATGAAGCTGTCGTCCAGGAGTCTGTTCCTGTCCAGCGCATGGCGAGGTCGTGGGTTCTGCATCGGGCATTCATGGGCGGCCGCACCTACGTGCGGCTGGAAGCTCGCATGGGGCGTCGTTGGCCCTATCCCTATTTCGCGCTTCGTGGGCTGGTGGCGGCACTGGTGTCGGTGGTGACCATCGCCACGCTCTATGTGCGGAGAGATACACGGCACGTGCGCCACCTGTGCAGGCTGTATGGACACCTCGGCAAGATGGCAGCCTGTTTCTACTCGCGCGGCCCATATGCCGGTGATCTGTGATGGAGACAGACACACGCGCTCGCCCCTTGCGCATCCTCATCGTCCACAATCGCTACCAGATCCGCGGCGGCGAAGAATCCGTAGTAGATGCCGAGATCGCTTTGCTGCGCGGCCACGGACATGAAGTGCGGCTCTACGAGCGCGACAACCATGACATAGACGGCAAGTCGCGGCTCGTCCTGTTGCGGGATACCCTCTGGTCGCCGTCGAGCCACGCTGATGTCACGCGCCTGATCAACGAGTTTCAGGCCGACGTGGTGCATGTGCACAACACGCTGCCGCTGGTGTCGCCGTCGGTCTACTGGGCGGTCGATGCAGCGCCACGCGGCGTCGCACTGGTGCAAACGCTCCACAACTACCGCTGGTTCTGTCCCAAGGCAACGCTGTTGCGGGATGGCAAGATCTGCGAAGACTGCATCGGCAAGGTGGCGTGGCGCGCGGTGGTTCACCGCTGCTATCGGGACTCCGCCGTGCAGAGCGCGGTGATGGCAGCAACCTATGGCCTCCATACCGCCTTGGGTTCCCTGCACCGGCACGCGGACCGGATCATCGCGCTGAGCGAGTTTGCCCGGGACAAATATGTGGCCAACGGATTTCCCGCGGCGCTGATGGCGATCAAGCCCAACTTCGTGTCGGACCCAGGGCCAGACACCCAGCCGGCCCGGGACCGGACCGGGTTCCTGTACGTTGGTCGACTGTCCGAGGAAAAGGGGCCCCACGTGCTGGTCGAGGCGGCAGGACAGGTGACGGAACTGCGGTTCGAGATCGCCGGCGGCGGGCCGCTTGCACCGCAATTGCCAGCCCGAAGCAATGTCGTCTACAGCGGCACGGTCTCGGCAGATGCCGTGCGGGACAAGATGCGGCGGGCCAGGATGCTGGTCCTGCCAAGCCTGTGTTACGAAGGCCTGCCGATGACGCTGGTGGAAGCCTACTGCAGCGGCCTGCCAGTGCTGGCCAGTCGCCTCGGGCCTTTGGCAACACTGGTCGAGGACGGCGTGACAGGTCTGCTCTTCACGCCAGGGGATGTCCGGGATCTGGCCGACAAGCTGCGTTGGGCCGCTGAACATCCCGAGGCAGTGCGTGACATGGGCATCGCGGCACGACAGGCTTATCTGGACCACTACACACCCGAGTCCAACTACCGGCAACTGATGGCGATCTACCGGGAAGCGATCGTCCACCGGCGCGCGACGGCCGGCCTCACTGGAGCGTGAGGCTGCCGCCAGGACGCCGCAGTTTGACTGGTGCACGTCCGAACACCGCCGTGTGCTCGATGGCCGCCTTGGCTTCTCGCCCCTGCGCCAGCACTTCGTGGATCCAGCGCATCGTGCGGGCTTCTGCTGGTTCGGCCGATGCGCACGGATCGAGTGCGTCGATCAACTCGCGGATGCCATCGCGCAGCGCCAGTTCGGGCCGGTAGCCCAACAGCTCCTGCGCTTTGCGGCAACACGGACGGTGGTGGTGAAGATCCGGTGCGCCACCTTCCAGAATGATCCGGACCGTGCCACCCAGCTCTGCCCGAACAACGTCCGCCACCGCTGCAGCACTCGCATTGTGGTGACTGATGTTGAAGATCTGCCGGCTGACCACACCGGTCGGAGCGTTGAGCGCAGCGAGGATGCCCGCCACGGCATCGCCAAGATGCACATGCCCTCGGCACTGCGCACCGTGGTTGTCCAGGGTGATCTGCCGCAGACGCAAGGCGCTCAGGACCATGGCATTGACCAGCAGGTCCAGGCGCATGCGCGAACCGCGTCCGTGGACCAGCCCCATTCGCAACACCGAAGGAGCAAAGCCAATCCCCGCCAGCGGAAGAATGGCGGTCTCTGCCAACAGGCAGTGCTGCGCCTGGTGCGTGAGGGGCCGCACCGGCGAGGTCTCGGTAGATTCCGCTGCGCTGGCATGGCCGTAGACGCTGCAGCTACTGATCAGCAGGTAGCGCGGTACCCCACAGCTTCGTGCCAGCTGCGCCAGGCGAACCTGGGCCCGGTGATTGACGGCGTCAGCGCCGGCTGGATCTGACTCGGCAGCCAACTCACTCGACAGCCCGGCCAGATCGACCACAGCCTGCATTCCGGTGAGGTGTCCACGGTGCAGCGCACGGGTGTCCATGCGGTGGATGTGCAAGCGGCTGTGGTGGCGCAACTCCGCCAGCCCCTGGTCACCAAAGATCATGCTGTCCACGGCCGTCACGGCATGCCCGCGTGCCAGCAATGCGCGCACCAGCGCCGATCCGATGTAGCCAGCGGCACCGGTGACCAGAATTTGCTGAGGGCGGTCCATGATGATGGGAAGGGAGTGAGGGGCTGGACGTCTATGTGCTGTGGCGCAACGCACATGTGGCGTGGCGTGGCGCGCTATTGCGTGACTGTGCCGCTTTCATCACACATTCCAGTCCCCTCGAACACGGGTTGTTTCCAAATTCCCGATCAAGGTGAGAACTATGTCAGCTGCAGGTGGACTTGCGGGACAGGGTGTTGCGAATCACCTCAACCGCGCGGTAGACATCACTGTCCTGCAAGCCCTGGTGGATCGGCAGGCACAGCCCCTCGCCATACAAGGTGTCACAGATCGGCAGATCCACAGCATCGATCAGGCCGTTGAGACACGGCTGGCGGTGCAGCGGATAAAACATCGAGCGCGTCTGCACGCCTGCTGACTCCAGCGCATCGCGCAGCTCCGGCATGCGCGGGCACAGGATCGGAAACCGGAAGGGGATGAACTCCGAGTTCGGATCCACCTTCATGAAGCGCAGCTGCTCCAGACCAGTCAACCCCTCCTGGAAGAGCGCATAGCGGCGCAGGCGGTCCGCCTTGATTTGAGGGAGCCTGGCCATCTGCGCCTGGCCGACAGCGCACTGCATGTCGGTAACGCGAAAGTTCATGCCCAGTGTTTCATGGATGAACGACCCGCTGGATTCACGCCCCTGGTTGCGCAGCAGGCTGATGCGGCGCGCCAGGTGTTGCTCTCGCGACAGCACCGCTGCCCCCTCGCCCATCGTGATGGTCTTGTCGGCGAAGAACGAGATCACGCCGACATCACCGAAGGTTCCTGCGTGCTGGCCGCGGTAGCGCACGCCACACGCCTGCGCTGCGTCCTCGATGACCACCAGACCATGGCGCTTGCCGACGGCGGCAATCTCTGCGGCATAGGCAGCCTGGCCGTAAATGTGTACGGGCATCAGGGCCGAAGTGCGGGCAGTGATGGCGCGCTCGAATGCTTCCGGACGCGCGGTGAAAGTGTTCGGATCGACGTCAACGAGCACTGGCTTGAGCCCAGCGAACACCGCCGCGCTGGCCGAGGCCATGAAGGTGAACCCCGGGATGATGATCTCGCTGCCGCGCGGCAGATCCAGCGCCAGCAAGGCCAGGAACAGCCCCAGCGTGCCATTGGGCGCCAGCGCGATGTGGTTGGCGCCGGTGAGCTGACTCAGGCTCTGCCGGAAGGCGGATGCGGCCGGCCCCTCGGTCAACCAGTTCCGTTCGATGCAGCCATTGAGTGCTTCGAGTTCCGAGCGCCCGAGCCACGGTTCGACCTGCTGAATACGTTGGAACTGCATGTGTTTTATCCCCTTTTGCCGACGGTTGATGTCCGCTGCAAGCTTAATCGCGGGGAGCGCCGTACCACCGAGTCTGTACCAGTGCGTGCCGTGCAAACTGCCTCAAGGCACCCACCACGAACAGGGGGAGATTGACCAGACAGCGTTTCCAGAGCCGGCGGGGCTCCTGCATCAGCCGGAAAAACCATTCAAGGCCATGGTCGCGCATCCAGGCAGGGGCGCGTGCGACGGTGCCGGCGTGGAAGTCAATGCCGGCGCCAATGCCCAGCATCACGGCATGCACCCGACCGCGGTGGTCGAACATCCAGCGGTCTTCCTTGGGGCATCCCAGCCCGGTCATCACCAGATGCGCACCGGACGCATGGATCCGCGCGATGTCGGCAGTGTCCTCTTCCTCGCTGAGCGGGCGGAACGGTGGCGAGTGCAAGCCCACGATGTTCAGATTCGGATAGGCGGCCACCAGCACCGTGTTCAACGCCGCGAGCGTGCGGTCGGTGGTGCCATAGACATAGACACCCAAGCCGCGCAGCTCGGCCTCGACGAGCAGCCGCTCCATCAGGTCAGGGCCGTTGATGCGCTCCTGCTGCGGATGCCCGAGGCGACGCAGCATGGCGGCCACGGGCCAACCGTCCGGCGTGACCATGTCGGCATCGGCGATGTGGCGGCCATGCAGCGGGTCGCGGCCAGCACGCACGATCGAATGGGCATCGCAGATGGACACATAGCGCGACTCTCGCCGTTCTGCCCAGTGGCAGATGCGTTCTACTGCGGTTGTCCAGTCCAGTACATCCACCTGCACGCCCAGCACAGGGTGCTGCTGCCGTCCAGTCACATGGGTGTCCAGCGCAGAGGCCACCATGCTTCAGCGGCCCAGCAACTGCTTGACAACCTGCACCAGAAACTTCGTGTTGGTCACCAGATAGCGCCTGCCCAGCCGCCGAGGCTCGGACCAGAAGCGGTGCAGCCACTCCAGGCCGTGCTGCTGCATCCACAGCGGTGCCCGCTGCAGGGTACCTGCGTGGTAGTCGAACGCCGCGCCAACACCCACCATCACGGCGTGGACATGCCCGCGGTGGGCCGCCATCCAGCGTTCCTGTTTCGGGCACCCCAGACTGACCCAGACCGTGCCAGCGCCCGAAGCGTTGATGCGCTGCACGATCTCGGCGTCCTCCTCGGGTGTCAGCGCACGGAACGGCGGCGAGTAGCAGCCAGCAATCTGCAGCGTCGGAAATGCCCTGTGCAGACGCTTCTGGAGCGTTTCCAGCGTTTCCGGCGTATTGCCGTACAGGAAGATGCGCTCACCCCGCTGCGCCGCCTGCGCGCAGTAGCGGAACATCAGATCGGGTCCGTTGATGCGCATCTGGTCCCGGTAGCCGAGGCGCCGCATCATCCAGGCCACCGGCGCCCCGTCTGGCGTGGCCATGTCAGCCTGCTGGATCACGTCGTGAAAATCCGGATCCTGCTGCGCGGTGATCACCGAGTGAACATTGCAGATGCAGACGTAGCGGCTCTCTCGCCGCTGTGCCCAGCGGGTGATCACGGCGCAGGTTTCATCCCAGGAAATGGCATCAATGGGCGCACCTGCCACGCTGACCAGCGTACGACCTTCAGCCGAAGTCAGCAGATTCGTGGAAGGTGTTGCGCTGGAGAGATCGGGCCGATGGAGCATGGTCTGGGAAAAGTGCGGGCTTGAATGGTAAGCGGGGCCGTCGGCACAAACCCCGGCAACCTGAGCACGCTAGCGTGCGGCGCACGATATGTACGCGCACGATTTCACGCATGGCCACCGCGTTGCATCGGAAGAAAAAAGCGGGGATTCACTTTCTTTTGCAGGGACCGATGACTGTGTGGGTATCCGGCTTGGTCCATCCAGGACCGCAAGGCTACTCCACGGGATAACTCGACAATGCCACGAACCCGCACAACGCTGTGCCGACAGGCCATGATGGCCGCTCTGGCCGTACTGCTCGTGTCCTGCGGCGGCGGGGACGATGGCGAGACACCCGATGCCGCTGAACGCCGGACGCTGGCCGTCTTGCACCCCGGCTCCGCACCCGATAGCGCGCATTTCATCGTCACGCTCAACGCAGCGGTCGTTGCGGAAAACGAACACGCGAACGCCCGAACACTTGGTGCCGGCTCGCCACAGACGCTGGCGGAGCGCACCGTGCAGTCCGTCACGGCCCGGTTGGTGGGCGCCTCCACCGGCGCACGCGCGCACCACGTCTACGCCCACGCGCTCCAGGGATTTGCTGCCACGGTCCCCGCGGCGGAGGTTGCCGACTTCCTCCAGCGCATGCAGAACGACCCGGCCGTTGTCCGGATCGAACATGACAGAGTCGTTACCACGGCCGCTACCGCCACTGCGGCAGCCACCGCACCCACGGTACTCCCCCTCGTCATGAACGCCGAGACCTGGGGCCTGGACCGCATCGATCAACTGAGATTGCCGCTCGACAACCTCTTCCGCAACAACCTGGACGGCAGCGGCGTGCAGGTCTACATCGTCGATACCGGCATCAGCACGCACGATGAGTTCGGCAGCCGACTCGATCGCGGGGGCTACGACGCCATCCGGGACGGACGCGGCACCTCCGACTGCAACGGACACGGCACCCATGTCGCCGGCACGGCCGGCGGCATGCGGTCAGGCGTTGCACCAGGTGTCACCCTCGTCCCGGTGCGGGTACTGGACTGCGACGGCAACGGCAGTCTGAGCGGCGTCATCCAGGGCCTGGACTGGATCATGGCGCATGGCCGACGACCCGCAGTCGTCAACCTCAGCCTGAACGCCGGAAGCGGCAGCACCACCGTGCTCGACGAGGCTGTTGCACGCCTGACAGACGCCGGCTTCACCGTGGCAGTGGCCGCCGGCAACAGCAATACCGATGCCTGCAGCCAATCTCCAGCCCGCACGCCGAGTGCCTTGACGGTCGCCTCCAGCACGTCCGACGACACGCGCTCCGGCTTCTCGAACTACGGACGCTGCGTTGATCTCTTCGCACCCGGTAGTGCCATCAGCTCGGCCGACTTCAGCAACCCGCATGGCTGGACCGTCAGAAGCGGCACCTCGATGGCGTCGCCACATGTGGCCGGAGCGGCAGCACTGCTGCTGCAAGAGCGACCGAAACTCACCCCCGCCCAGGTGGCCAGCCAGATGCTCGACCAGGCCAGCAAGGCAGTGATCACGGATGCCAAGGACACCCCCAACAAGCTCCTGTTCGTCGGCACGGGCAGGCGGCTGTATTTCCCGACCCCCTGGATCCTGCATGTCGCACAACTCACCCCGCTGGGCAGAACCGTGACCCAAAGCCTCTGGAGTGCGGGAGTCACTGCCACGGTCCACAACGAGGACGGATTGCCCCAAAGGGGCGTGAAGGTCACTGGCCAATTCTCGAACCAGGCCACGCTCGTGACCTGCATGACCACGGCCATGGGCACCTGCGTGCTGCGCAGCGTCAACCTGCCGCTCAGCACGGCCGGACTGACCTTCGCCGTGACCCAGCTCAGCGGGATGGCGATGACCTACCAGTCGGCCAACAATCTGCGCAGCAACACCCTTGTCATGCGGCCTTAAGTGTCAGGTTGCAGCATCGCCCGGCGGGCTGTGACCGCCGCCTGCACCAGCGCGCTCAGCCCCGCACCAGCCGCTGGTCCGTCCAGGTAGGCGTAGAGCTGGCGCCGCATCCGCGGCTCCCAGAATTTGCGCAGGTGGTTGGCGACCCCGTCCACCGCCTCGTCCCGGTCGGGGAAGGCGTCGAAGAACTCCCCGATGCGGTTGGCCAGACGCACGAGGGTCTGCTCGGGATCGTGGTGGTGGGCGTGCTCGCTCACCGTGCGGACTCCAGCAGGACTTGCTGTTCCAGGCTGAACGCGACGAAGTCACGCTGCCACTCGCTCATCGGACTCACCTGCGTCACCTTGCTGACCTGCACCGCCGTCACCTTGTACTCGGGGCAATTGGTCGCCCAGTCGGAGGAGTCGGTGGTGATGACGTTGGCGCCGGACTCGGGGAAGTGGAACGTGGTGTAGACCACCCCCGGCTGCACCCGCTCGGTCACGTCCGCCCGCAGCACCGTCTCGCCGGCCCGGCTGCCGATGCCCACCCAGTCGCCGTCCTTCACGCCGCGCTCTTCAGCGTCGTGCGGATGGATCTCCAGCCGGTCCTCCTCGTGCCAGCGGCTGTTCTCGGTGCGGCGGGTCTGGGCGCCGACGTTGTACTGGCTCAGCACGCGGCCGGTGGTCAGGATCAGCGGGAAGCGGCGCGTCACCTTCTCGTCGCTCGCCACGTACTGCG
>JBEEMX010000002.1:0-30450 GCA_041192465.1 Pseudomonadota bacterium
TAAACCCTCAGTGGCCGGCGTTCTGACGCGCCTGGACCTTGGAGCGCCAGTACAGCAGCGGCGCGAGCACGGTGAACACGGTGACCAGCATCACCACCGAAGCGGCCGAAGCCAGTCCGATGTTGTTGCGGCCGAACAGGTGGTCGATGATGAATTTGGCGGGCACTTCGCTGGCATCGCCGGGGCCGCCGCTGGTCATCACGGCCACCACGTCGAAGGTCCGCACCAGCGCCACGGCCAGCAGCACGAACGCCGTGGCATACGCCGGGCCGAGCTGCGGCAGCACGACGCTGAGGTAGTAGCGCGGCTTGGAGACGCCCTCCAGGCGGGCGGCTTTCCACTGCTCCTCATCGACGCCCCGCAGCGCGGCCAGCAGGATGGCCATCGTCGTGCCGCTGCCTTGCCAGACCATCGCCAGGCCGATGGCGTAGAGCACCATGTCGGAGCGCACCGTCCAGTCGAGCGTGAAGCTCTCCCAGCCCATCAGGCGGAAGGCGTTCTGCAGGCCCAGCGTGGGGTTGAACAGCCACTGCCAGATCAGGCCCGTGACGACAAAGCTCATCGCATAGGGATACAGGAAGATCGTGCGGAACCAGCTCTCGGCCTTGACCTGCTGGTCGATGAAGATCGCCATCAGCGTGCCCAGAACGAGGACGCCCAGCACATAGACCACCGCCAGCACACCCAGGTGCTGCAGCGACACGGTCCAGCGGTCGGTCTCGAACAGGCGCTCGAACTGCATCAGCCCGACCCAGTCGTCCCGCGGAAACAGCTTGGACGAGGACAGGGAGATCCGGATGCTCCAGATCACCGAGCCGACATAGGCCAGCAAGGCGGTGATGGCCAGCGGCAGCAGGGCGGCGTGCAGGGCCAGGTTCAGGCGTTTCGGTCGTGCGGCGCGCGCCATGGCGGACCTCGCTGGTCATGCGGCAGCGCGACCCGGACGGCTGGCGTCGGCGGTGTCGGTTGCGCGCGGAAGGGGAGAAAAGGGAGCGCGGAGTCGGGTAGCCGACCCCGCGCGGGGAAGCCTTAACGCTTCAGGGCCGTGGCCATCGCCTTGATGGCGTCATCGGTGGACTGGTTGGAGTTCCAGAACTTGCTGATCGCATCTTCGAAGGCGCCGACGGCGTCCGGGCTCAGCAGCTCGTTGGTGCCTTGCAGCAGACGACCTTCCTTGACAGCCTGCACACCCATCTGGGCGCACATGTCCATCTTGCTGGTGTCCACGTCGGTGCGGATCGGGATCGAGCCCTTCTTGTTGTTGAAGGCGACCTGACCTTCCGGCGAGATCATCATCTCGGCCAGCTTCTTCTGCGCGGCAGCGGCGTCAGGCGCCTTCTGCTTCGGGAACACGAACACGTCACCGCCAATGGCGTAAGGCATCTTCGGGCCGCCGGCCATGAAGCAGCCGTATTCCTTGCCCGCGGTCTTGCCGGCGTTGACGAACTCGCCCTTGGCCCAGTCACCCATCATCTGGAAAGCAGCCTTGCCTTCGATGACCATGCCGGTGGCCAGGTTCCAGTCACGGCCCGGCGAGCCGGCGTCCACGTAGCCCTTGAGCTTCTTGAAGGTATCGACCGCCTTGCGGAAGCCGGGGGTCGAGGCGTCCTTGTCCTTGAAGGTCTTCAGGTACAGGTCCTGACCACCGGTGGCCAGCAGCACGCCGCGGAAGGTGATGCCTTCCTGCCAGCCTTGACCACCCAGCGCCAGCGGCGTCACGCCACCGGCGGCCTTGATCTTGTCCATGGCCGCGAACATTTCGTCCATGTTGGTCGGCTCCTTGGCGCCGGCCTTGGCCAGAACCGCCTTGTTGTACCAGACCCAGTTTTCGTTGTGCAGGTTGACTGGCACGGCGTAGTAGTGGCCGTTGACCTTCACGGCATTGCGGATCTTCTCCGGCAGCAGCTTGTCCCAGTTGCCCTTGGCGGCGACGTCATCGAGGTTGTTCAGCAGACCTTCCTTGATGATTTCCTCGTACTGCTTGCCGTAGTTGTACTGGGCCGCCGTCGGGGCGTCGCCGCCCATGGTGCGGTTGGCCATCACGGTGCGGGCCTGCGCGCCGCCGCCACCGGCAATCGGGGTATCAACCCAGGTGCCGCCGGCCTTGGTGTACATCGTGGCGAATTCCTTGATGGCGGCGGCTTCGCCACCCGAGGTCCACCAGTGGATCACTTCGGCCTTCTGGGCGTGGGCGGCGCCAACGGCACCAACGCTGATCAGCGCGGCGGCGGCCAGTTGCTTCATGCGGATGTTCAGAATCGTCATGGCTTGTCTCCTCGGGTTGTAAGGGCGGCTGGGGTAGCGGCTGCCCGACGCTGTTGCAAAAAGGATTGGAAGGCGTGCGCACTGTCTTTCAGCGTGCGCACCTGGGTGCCGTAATCGACGTGGACCAGCCCGAAGCGGCGCTCGTAGCCGAAGGCCCATTCGAAGTTGTCCATCAGCGACCACACGAAGTACCCACGGACTTCAACGCCCGCGTCCATCGCCCGGCTGACCGCGGCGAAGTGGCGCTTCAGGTAGGACTGGCGCTGGGTGTCGTCCACGCGGCCATCGACCACCGTGTCGTCGCTGGCCATGCCGTTTTCGGTGATGTAGATCGGCGGCAGGTTGGGGTAGACCGCCTTGAAGCGCCGCAGCAGGTGTTCCAGCCCCTGCGGACAGACTTCCCAGCCCATCTGCGTGCGCTCGACGCCCTCCAGCGGCACGTCTCGGAAGCCCGTCGCACCGTCGCTGTGCAGGTTGCTGTGGAAGTAGTAGTTGATGCCGAGGAAGTCCAGAGGCCGTCCAATGATCGCCATGTCGCCCGGCAGCACCAGCGGCGCACTGCCGGGCCACAGCTTGTCCCACAGGTCGGCGGGATACGTGCCGGCCAGCAGCGGCTGCAGCACCCAGTCGTTGTGCTGGAGTTCGTAGAGGCGCGCGGCTTCCTGGTCGGCCGGGTCGGCGCTGTCGGAGGTGCCGCGACCGACGTTGGCGACGATGCCGCAGGGCTTGCCGGGATCGTTGGCACGGATCGCCTCCAGCGCCAGGCCGTGGCCCAGCAGCAGGTGGTGCATGGCCTGCGTGGCGAAGCGGGGGTCGGTCAGCCCCGGCGCGTGGTGGCCGTTGCCGTAGCCGAGGAAAGCCGAGCACCACGGCTCGTTCAGCGTCATCCACCCTTCGACCAGCCCGCTCAATTCACGGGCGACCAGCGCAGCGTAGTCGGCGAAGCGGTAGGCCGTGTCGCGGTTGAGCCAGCCGCCGCGGTCTTCGAGGTGCTGCGGCAAGTCCCAGTGGTACAGGGTGATGTAACGCTGCACGCCGTGGGCACCCAGGCGGGCGAGCAGGCGGCGGTAGAAACCGAGACCTTCCTGGTTCGGCGTGCCGTCGGCGTGCATGACGCGCGGCCAGGCGATGGACAGGCGGTAGGCATCGACGCCCAGATCCGCAATCAGATCCACATCGTCGGCCCAGCGCGTGTAGTGCTCGCAAGCGTGTTCGCCGGTGTCGCCGCCCAGCGTCTTGCCGGGCGTGGCGGAGAAGGTGTCCCAGATGCTGGGCAAGCGGCCGTCCGCGTCGATGGCACCCTCGATCTGGTAGGACGCCGTGGCTACACCCCACAGGAACTCGGGCTGCGCCATCGCGGAACCCGTCGGGGGGGCGATGTGGTCAGCCAGCGGGATCGGGGGGTGGTCGGACAAGCAGGACTCCAGACAGACGGGGCAGCGCGCAGTTGCAAGGCGATTTGGAATCGGGTTGGAACCGGTTCCAATGGGGTGCCAGTTTCGCGGTGTCAGCCCGTCGTCAGGAGAGGGAAAACCCGGTTCATCGGGAATTCCCCGAGAAAGTTTCAGACGGTGTTCATCAACCGTTCAAAATTTGTTCAATGCTTCCGACTCAGCGATCGTCGTCGCCGATGAGGCGGTACAGACCGGCGCCCAGCAGCGCACCCGCGATCGGCGCCACCCAGAACACCCAGAGCTGCTCCACCGCCCAGCCACCGACGAACAGCGCCACGCCCGTCGAGCGTGCCGGGTTCACCGAGGTATTGGTCACGGGGATGCTGATGAGGTGGATCAGGGTCAGCGCCAGACCGATGGCGATGGGGGCGAAGCCGGCCGGTGCGCGGCGGTCGGTCGCGCCCAGGATGACGATGAGGAAGAAGGCGGTCATCACGACTTCCGTCACCACGGCCGCCAGCATCGAGTAGCCACCCGGCGAGTGCGCGCCGAAGCCGTTGGACGCGAAGCCCTTGGCCACGTCGAAACCGGGTGCGCCGCTGGCAATGGTGTAAAGCACCGCACCGGCCGCAATCGCGCCGACGACCTGCGCGGCGATATAGGGCACCAGCTTGCTGGCCGGGAAGCGACCGCCCGCCCACAGCCCGATCGACACGGCCGGGTTGAGGTGGCAGCCGCTGATGTGGCCGATGGCGAATGCCATGGTCAGCACCGTCAGGCCGAAGGCGAGCGACACGCCGTGCAGGCCGATGCCGACACCGGGAAACGCGGCGGCCAGCACGGCACTGCCGCAGCCACCGAGCACGAGCCAGAACGTGCCAAGAAACTCTGCGCCATAGGCTTTCATGGAGATACTCCTCAGGGTTGGAAGGAAAGACAGACGCCTAGCTTAGGCAGTCGCTGCACCTGGAAAACCAACCAAAAGGCGGGCATATATCACGGTGAATACCCCATGGATGCCGGTTTTAATCCCCCGTCAAACCCCCTTGCGGCGCAGATCCCGAAACGGCCCGAACAGCCAGGACCGCATCCCGATCACCAGCGTGAACGGCCGCTTCTGGTCCTCGGGCAGGCGCTGGTCGGCCAGGTGCTGCTGCGCGAAATCGCTGGCGATGCGGCCCAGCCGTTCGTTGAAGACCTGGGCGACGCGGGGGTTGATTTCGCCGTGGACCAGCATGAGCTGCTCGCCCTGCGCATCGAAGCCGCCGCGGAAGTAGTCCGGCACCACCTCGGCGCGGAAGAACTGCATCACCGGCCCGTGCGGGCGCCAGCGGAAGGTCTTGGCCACTTTCATGCGGTAGCGGTTCTGCGGTTTCAGCTCGATGATGCCCAGCCGGTCGAGCTGCACGAAATAGCCCACCAGCTCCGCCTCGGTGTAGCCGTAACCGGTGAGTACCTGCTCGAAGGTCCACTGGCTCAGGCAGCAGATCGCAGCCAGCAGCAGCTTGCGGTCGGCGACCACCGCACGTTCCTGCTCCGGGGTCAGCTCGATCCGGGGTGGCGTGTCGTCGGCGACGCGGCGGGCCAGTTCCGCGAAGTCGGTGCGCAGCACGCGGCAGATGGCGTCGATGCGCGACAGCGGCATGTCCCCTTGCGCGAACATGCGCTTGACGCTCGACTCGGCCATGTCGAGCTGCGGGGCCAGGGCGGCGTAGGTGATGCCGGCGGTTTTCAGTTCGGCCTTGAGGACGCGGATCAGGTCGGCGGTGGTGCTCATGGTGTGGATGCGCCCTCGGGCTGCGAACTGGTATCGCCAAATGATACTCATCGACGCATCGGCCGATATTCCGTTGCTTATGGTTGCACCCTGCGGGCCACTGCCCGACGATCCATTCCGTGTTCAACGCACCACCAGCCGAAAGGCGAAAGGCCCCGCCCCCATGTCCTCCGATGCCTACACCCCGTCCTCGTCCTCCGTCGTGCGCCGCGACACCCGCGCCTGGCGCGCCCAGGTCTGGATCTCGTTCGGTCTGGCGGTGACGCTGTGCGCGACGGGGCTGGCGTGGTTGCCGGGGCAGGATCTGGACCGCGCGTTCATGGTCATGGGCTACCTGTTCTGCCTGACCTCGGCGTTCGGCCTGTCCAAGTTCATCCGCGACAACGACCGCCGCAGCAGCGACACCCCCGGCTGGCGCTTCGTGGTGTGGGGCGGCTTCTTCCTGGCGATGGCGCTGACGGGCTGGGGCCTGTGGCGCATGGACGTGCAGCCGGTGTGGAAAGCGTATCTGGCGGTGAGCTGGCTGTTCCTGATCTCGTCGGTGTTCACGCTGGCCAAGACGCTGCGCGATGCCCACGAGGCGGATGTGATGGAGGCGCGTCTGCAAGGCCGCCGCGAAGCCCGCGACGACGCCTGAACCTCTGCAACGTAGACAAGGTGAAGACCATGAAGACCCCGAACAAGCTCCTCGGCCTCCTGCTGGCCGCCACGGTCGCCCTGACCCCGATGGCCGCGCAGGCGCACCGCGATGGCTCGGAGGCGAGCGTGTTGTCCGCGCTGTCGTTGGGCGTGCCGCTGGCGATCTCGGCGGCGCCGGCCGCGGCGGTGCTGTCCGCTGGTGCGGTGCTGACGGTGGCGAGCGTGCAGGTGGTGGCCGCCGGCACGGTCTGGGTGCTGACCCAGGCATCCACTGGCGCCAGTGTCGTGCTGAACCTGAGCGCAGCGGGTGCCGAGGCGGTGTCCACCACGGTCGGGACTGCCGTGGTGGTGACGGCGCTGAGCACCGGCTGGATTCTGTCGGCGGCGGGCAAGGCGCTGTGCTTCGTGCCCAACGAGATTGGCGCCTCGCTGATCTACAACGAACGGATGACGCGATGAACACCGCCACATGCACACCGCGCCAGGTGGTGGTTGCGCTGGCGATGGTTTCGGCACTGATGGCGATGCCCGCCCATGCCGGTCAGAACTGCGTCGAGAAGCCGCCGTCCACCGAGCAGATCCGCCGCTCGCTCGACCTCGCCGTGAAGACCGTGCGCTGGCTCGACAGCAGCGGCGCCAAGCTGGTCGTCATCGCCCGCCGCGGCCAGAACCTCGACCGCTACGGCGTGCGTTACTCGCACCTCGGCTACGTTTACCGTGACGAAGCGGCCAAGGCGTGGCGCGTGGTCCACAAGCTCAACCAGTGCGGCACGGCCGAGTCGGCGCTCTACCGGCAGGGGCTGGCCGAGTTCTTCAGCGACGACCTGTTCGACTTCGAGGCCGCGCTGGTGGTCCCGACACCGGCCGTGCAGGACGCGCTGAGGCTGCTGCTGCAGGACAACGACCGCGCCGCCTTGCTGCACCACAAGCCGTACAGCATGGTCGCCTACCCGTGGTCGCAGCGTTACCAGCAGAGCAACCAGTGGGCACTCGAAACGCTGGCCTGCGCGGTGGAGCCCGGCGCCTGCGACCGCACCCGCGCCCAGGCGTGGCTGCAGTTCAAGGGCTACCAGCCCACCACGCTCAACCTCAGCGCCGGCCAGCGGCTGGGTGCCCGCGTCGGCACGGCGAACGTGGCCTTCGATGACCACCCGAACGAGCGCCGTTTCTCCGACCGAATCGACACTGTCACTGTCGATTCGGTGTTCGCTTTCCTGCAGCGCCTTGGGCTGACCGGCGCGACGCAGACCGTGCGCTGACGGCTCCACAGACTGCACTACAGTCTCCCGGCGGCGCCCAACCCTGTGCGCCGTCCCTGACGAGGACTTCCCACGATGAGTCATCCCGACCAGACCAGCCAGTTCGCGCTGCTCGGCCAGCGGCGGTTCGCGCCGTTCTTCTGGACCCAGTTCCTCGGCGCCGGCAACGACAACCTGTTCAAGTTCGCCTTCACGGTGCTCGTGACCTACCAGTTGCAGGTCGAATGGCTGCCGCCGTCGCTGGCCGGGCTGGCGATCGGGGCGCTGTTCATCCTGCCCTTCCTGCTGTTCTCGGCCACCAGCGGGCAGCTCGCCGACAAGCTCGACAAGGCGCTCCTGATGCGCTTCGTCAAGTCGCTGGAGATCGGCATCATGGGCTTGGCGGCGTGGGCATTCGTGCAGGACGCGGTGAACGTGCGCGTCGTGACGCTGCTGGGCTGCGTGTTCCTGATGGGGCTGCATTCCACGCTGTTCGGCCCGGTCAAGTTCGCCTACCTGCCACAGCACCTGAGCGAGCGCGAGATCACCGGCGGCAACGGCATGGTCGAGATGGGCACGTTCGTGGCCATCCTGCTCGGCAACGTCGCGGGCGGCTTGCTGATCGGCATGACCGAAGGCGGCGCGCGGGCGGTGGCGATCGGCTGCGTGGCGATGGCGGTGCTCGGGCGGATCGTCGTGCAGTTCGTGCCGCCGACACCGGCCACGGACGCGACCCTGAAGATCAACCCGAATCCGTTCACCGAGACGTGGCGCAACCTGAAGCTCGCGCACGAGAACATCGTCGTCTTCCGTTCGCTGCTGGGCATCTCGTGGATGTGGTTCTTCGGCGCGGTGTTCCTGAGCCAGTTCCCGGCCTTCGCCAAGGAGGTGCTGCACGGCAACGAGCAGGTCGCCTCGCTGCTGCTGGTGGTGTTCTCGGTGGGGATCGGCACGGGCTCGCTGCTGTGCGAGGTGCTGTCGAAGCGCCACGTCGAGATCGGCCTCGTGCCGCTGGGCGCGATCGGGATGACGGTGTTCTCGGTCGATCTGTACTTCGCTGCGACCGGCCTCGCGCTGCCACAGGGCGCCGCCTCGTACACGCTCGGTGCCTTCCTCGCGCAGCCGGCGCACTGGCGCGTGATGCTGGACCTGGCGCTGCTGGCGGGGTCGGCGGGCCTCTACAGCGTGCCGATGTACGCGCTGATCCAGTTGCGCGCACCCAGGAGCCACCGTGCCCGCATCATCGCTGCCAACAACATCCTCAACGCGCTGTTCATGATCGCCAGCTCGGTGATCGCCGGCGCGATGCTGGGCGCCGGGGCCACGATCCCGCAGGTGTTCCTGGCGACCGGGCTGGCCAACGCGCTGGTGGCCGGCTACATCTTCCTGCTGGTGCCGGAGTACCTGCTGCGCTTCCTGGCCTTCGTGCTGACGCGCTTCGTCTACCGCCTGAAACTGACCGGCGACGCGCACATCCCGACCGAGGGCGCCGCCATCGTCGCCGCCAACCACGTCAGCTACGTGGACGCGCTGGTGCTGGCCGCCGCCAGCCCGCGGCCGATCCGCTTCATGATGGACCACCGCATCTTCGCCACGCCGCTGCTGGGCACGCTGTTCCGGCTGGTCAAGGCGATCCCCGTGGCGCCGCAGAAGGAAGACCCGGTGGTCTACGAACGCGCCTTTGTCGAAGCCGCCAAGGTGTTGGCGGAGGGCGACTTGCTCGGCATCTTCCCGGAAGGTGGCATCACCCGCGATGGTGCGCTCCAGCCCTTCAAGGGCGGGATCATGAAAATCCTGGAACGCCAGCCCGCGCCGGTCGTGCCGGTGGCGCTGGTCAACCTGTGGGGCTCGACGTTTTCGCGCATCGAGGGTGGCAAGGCGATGGCACGGCCGCTGCGACGCGGGCTGTTCAGCCGGGTCGAGGTGATCGCCGGTCCCGCGCTGCCTGCCGCGCTGGTCACGCCCGAGCGGCTTCAGTCGGCTGTAGGCACCTTGTTGCACACTGGCGTACCAGCGTCCGACCTTGCCTCCGCCCCTCGCCCATCGACACCATGATCCAGCCCGAGTCCGAGCCTCATCCACCTGCACTTTCCGTCACCGTCGTGCGCGACGAGTCCACTCTGGTGATGCTGCGGACGGCGTGGGAGTCGCTGGAGGACCAGGCCGAGGCATGCGGGCTGTACGTCACCTGGAGCTATGTGCGCCTCGCCTGGCAGCACCTGGCGGCGCCGGGCAACCAGCTTTGGGTGCTGGTGGTGCGCGATGACCAGGCGCGGCTGTATGGCGTGCTGCCGCTGGTGCGGGTCACCGAGCGGCACTACGGCATGGCGCTGCAGGTACTGCGCCACATCGGCATCTGGGAAGGTGACCGACCGGGCCTGCTGGCGCTGGAGGACGCTGACCGCGTCTGGGGCGTGCTCTGGGAGGCGCTGGTCGCGCAGCGGTCGGAGTGGCAGGTGCTGGACCTGCGCGAGCTGGTTCCTGGCAGTTGGCCGCTGCGTGCGCTGCAGCGACCCGGCAAGGGGTTCTCCAGCGAGATGTCGCCCGACATCGACGCCCCGCTCCAGCGCCTCGACGCCGATTGGGCGCTGCACGCTGCCGCCCGGCGCGAGTCCGTGCGCACCCAGCGCCTGCGGATGCAGCAGCGCCTGCAGACCGAACAGCCCGGCGCCTGCACCGTGGTCGCCGAGTCGCCGGACGACATCAACTTGGCGCTGGAGCGTTATCTCCTGCTGGAAAAGACGCTGCTGCAAGCCGACAGTGGCAGCACCATCGGCCACAACCTGCGCCTCGTCGCGTTCTACCGCGAGTGGCTGCCGCGCCTGGCGGCCCGTGGTGACGCGGCGGTGTGGCTGCTCCGCGGCGAAGGCGGCGAGATCGCCGGCCTGATCCGCCTGCGCTGCGGCGACACCTGGATCGAGCGCCACGCCTGCTATGACCCCACCCACGCCGACATCACCCCCAGCCTGCTGCTCACGGTCGAGGCGCTGCAGCACAGCTTCGACACCACCGCCGAGGAATCCACGCTGGTCAACGTGCGCGAGCCGGAAGGTGCCACTGCCTCGGTGCTCGACTGGTACGACGGGCGCAGCCTGACGCAGCGGTTGTCGGTGTGGAACCTGCACTCGCGGCTTGGGCCGGTGGCGCTGTTGAAGGGGCTGGGCCGCAAGTTCAGAGGGGCGTGACCCCGCCAGCCAAGCCCCTCAGGCGGGCTTGGCGCTCGGCGGTGGCACCGGCTGCTTCTCGACCTGCTCCAGCGCAGCATCCAGACACGCCCACGTCGGCGCGCTGCCGACCCAGATGTTCGTCGTCGGCTGCACGGAGGAAGGATCGTCCAGCGCGCCCACGCGCACGACGGTGAATTGCGGTCGTCCGGACGAGTTGGCAAACAGATGCGACCCGCAGGTCGGGCAGAAACGCCGGCGCATGGTGTTGCCGCTGTCGGCGGTGCTGGTGTACTCGCTCGTTGGCCCGTCAATGTCGAGCGCCGAGGTGGGCACGAGCATGTTGACGGTGCCGTTGGCGGACAGGTGCTGGCAGTCGCGGCACCAGCAGACGCGGGCGGCGACTGGATCGGCCGAGAGGCGGAAGCGGACGGCGCCGCAGAGGCAGTGGCCGGTTCGTTCGGTCATGGGGGTTCCTTGGTGGGTGTTGTGGGCATCGGGTGGCTCGCCATCAGCGCACCTCCACATCGGACTGCGTGATGCTGTACGACGATCAGGTTGATGCGGCCGAGCTTGGATACCTTGAAATCGGCCAGTGCCCGGAAATTCCTGATGGCGAGTGAATTGAGCATCATGCCGTCCGGTTGAGTTCTCTCAGGCTGTCAATCGCATTTTCTGAGGCCCAGATGAGCGTGTTCATGTACGTGTCAATCCGGCTGACCAACTCGTTTCGGGGGCCGATTCTCCAGTCATCTGAACCATAGAAATCGGCCTGTTCCTTTTCGAGGGCTTCGCGACTGGCATAGGCGCGGGCCAAGAAATAAGTTTCTTCCTCGTGATCGGATCGACCGTAGGCCACGACATCCATTCCCTTTGACTTTAGCAGGGGGACGGCCTTTGTATGCACCGCATGGTGGAATGCATCCATTTCACCTGGGTTCAGGCGATAGGTGCGTATTTCGAGTAATTTGGTCATCGAGGGCGATCCACGGGATGGTTGACGCCATCATAGGTTGGAATCCCCTCGATCTTGAGGGGATTGATGCCATCGAGGCAAGCCACATTGAAACCGTATTGGGCAGGATTCGAGCGGCGCTGGTGATGCGTGTAGATGCCACAATTGGCGCAGAAGAAATGCTGTGCCGTTTTGGTATTGAATTGATAAAGCTTGAGGTGCTCCTTGCCCTGGATGATGTCGATGCCGGAAAGCGGCACCGAAGCGACAATGGCGCCACGACGGCGACACAAAGAGCAGTCACAGCGCCGCACATCAACCAAGCCGTCAGGCAATGAAAGTTCCAACTCGACGGCGCCACAGTGGCACGTTGCCTTGTGTCTTGGTCTTATGGGAACGCCATCAACTTCCTTGAGATTGATCGGCATGATTTCTCCTGGGGAACAAGGCTATTTGTTGGGTGAAGTGTTGTCACGGTGGAGTGAATCACCATGGCTGCTTGCCATCGATTATTTTTTTGTTTTCGAGAGCGCGTGGGCCACGATGGCATTTGCATGACCGTGCCCCAGGTGGTGCTCGGTCTTCAGCCAGTTCACGATTTCCATGTGCTTCATGCCCTTGGCCTGGCTCACGAGGTCCAGCCAGTGGCTGATCGGGTGGCCGTGCTTCTGCTCGATGGAGGGGAAGTAGGAGGCGGGGCCTTTGGGCTTTTCGTCGGGGGTCATGGCGGGCTTTCAATCGGGGCTGTTCTCGCGGTACGTGCCGGCCTGCAGGTGTTGTGTTCCATTTTTGAATCCGCCCAAGCTGTTCAGAATAGCGAAACTTCAATTTCAGGTCTACGCCCACCACCCCCGAACCCGCCTCCCAACCCCCCGCCGAATCCACCGCCCCACCCGCCACCCCCGCGACGCCCGCACCCGCGCCACCGCCATCTCCTTCCACGCCGTCCACCGCCCGTAAACCCTCGCAAACCACGCCATCTGCATCAACGCCGGCTGCGTGAGTTGAAAGATCCGGGCGACGAGCGCGGTGCCGAGCAGTTTGGTCAGCACGATCACGGACACCCCGGTGAAGACGTTGCCATGCGTCATCAGCGCCAGTGCGGCGAGCTTGACCGGCAGCAGCATCAGCCCCGGCGCGAGGAACACCGCCAGCGCCCACCCCGGCGGCAGCCGGGCGACGTGGCGCTCCAGCCAGCCGATCAGCGGCCACCGCGCCAGTCGCGCCATCAGCCGGGCCAGCGGCTCCCAGCCCCATTCCTCGAACAGGACGACCAGGGCCACCAACCACTGGAGCAGCCAGCGCAGCGGGCGGGTGAGCAGGGCGATCAGTTCACGCATCGCCGCAGTCTGGCACAGCCCGCGCCCGTTCGGGTCGGCTCAGTGCGCCGACAGCGTCAGCTCGGCGCGGGGCTTGCCGCTGGTGTCGGCCTGGGTCTTGGGCGCAGCCAGGAACAGCCGCTCGTTGGGCAGTTGCCGCGCCAGCAGCGCATCGCGCACCGCCTCGCCGCGCTGCGCCGCCAGCGTGCGCCAGGTGTCGGGCGTGACCGGCACGGCGTCGGCGAGAACGGCGGCCGGATCGGCATCGGCCGGCCGGGACGCCGCAGCGGCCGGCGCACTGGCCCGTGCAGCCGGCTTGGCTGCAGCGGCCGCGCGTGCCGGCTGGCGCAGCAGGGTGTCAAGCAAGCGCGCCCGGTCACCCGGTGTCGGCACTGCGTCGGCGGTTACCTCGGGGGCATCGCCGGCCTTCTCGCGCTCCTGCCGCCACAGCGCCTGCACCTGCTGCTCCACCGCGGCGCGCTGGTAGGCCGCGCGCTCGGTCAGCCCGTCGGCATGGCCGGTCAGGGTGAGCCTGAGTGCCGGGCGGTCCAGCAGCGACAGCGCCACCTTGTCCGCCGCCGCACGTCCCTCGGGCGTCAGCACCGCCGTGCCCGGCTCGAACGTGACCACGCTCAGGTCATCGCCACCGCCGCCCGACAGCAGCGCAAACGGCGCCGTGATGGCCTTGGTCAGCACGTTGCCGATCACCTTCAGCACCAGCCCGAACACGCTGAACTGCGGGTCATTGAGCGAGCCGCCGATCGGCAAGTCCAGGTCGATCACGCCGTTCCGGTCCTTCAGCAGCGCCACCGCCAGCAGCACCGGCAACTGCGTCGCGGTCGGGCTTTCGACCCGCTCCCCGAAGGTGAGCTGGTTCAGCACGAGCTTGTTGGTGGCGGTGAGCTGGCCCTCGGGCGTGATGCGGTAGGCGACTTCCATCGTCAGCTTGCCGCGCTCGATGCCGTAGCCCGCGTACTTGCCGGCGTAGGGCGACAGCGGGGTCAGCTCCAGGTCCGAGGCGCGGGCGCGCAGGTCCATCACGGGCGGGTTCGCGGTCGGGTTGATCTGGCCACTGAGGTCAAGCGTGCCGGTGCGCGCGACCTTGCCCCGCAGCGTGATGTCAGCCATCTCGCGGGTGCCAGCGCGCAGGGTGCCGAGGGTGCCTTGCAGCTCGCTCAGGTCGGCGCTGTAGTTGGGGCGGATGAAGCGGTCGGTGAAATCGACGCGGCCGTTGCCCAGGCGAGTGGCGGTGATGGTCAGGTCGATCGGCAGCTCGGTGGCCTTGGCGGGTGCGCTGGCAGGGGTGGCCGGGGCGCTGGCCGCTGCGCCGGGGGCTGTCGCGGGCGCGGGCGTTGGTGCGGGGCCGACATCCTGCAGATTGAAGCGGCCCTCCTCGGTGATGACGAGCTTCGAGTAGAAGTCGTTCAAGCCGAGCGCGCCGATCACCACCTTGGGTTTCTGCGGCGGCTTGAGCACGACATCCAGCCCCTGCAGCGTCAGCGCCTGCCAGCGCAGCAGCTCGTCGCTGGTGCGCTGCGCGGTGCGGCGGGTGTGGAGCTGCACGTCGCCGACGCGGCCGTCGCCCTTGAGCGTGACGTTCAGACCGGCCGGCCCGTCCTGCAGCGCCAGATCGCCCTCGTAGCCCAGGTTCGCCCGCAGCAGGCTCAGCCCGAGCGCCTCGCCGAAATACGGCTCCAGCGCGTGGACCGGGAAGTTCTGCACCTTGAGCTTGCTGGCCAGCCGCAGCGGCGCGAGGCTCAGCTCGCCACGGCCGTCGAGCGTGCGGACCACGGGGCCTTTGCCTTTCGCGGCGGGTGCGCCGGTCGCCGTGGCGGGGGTGACGTTGGCGCCGAGTTGCCAGCGCAGCGGCGTGGTGAGCTGGTCGCCGCGCAGGGCGAGGTTCTGCAGCCCGACCGCGAGCTGGGCAATGTCGAGCTGCACGGGGGGGGTGGCCTGTGTGTCAGCGAACTGGAGGTGGCCGTCCCGCAGTTGCGCGTCCTTGAGCATCACCTGCCAGGACGGTGACGCGGGCGGGCTGGGCGGCTGGGGCACGGACCACTGCAGCACGTTCCACTCGCCCTTGGCGCTGCGTGCGAGCCGGGTGTCGAGGCGGTCGATCTGCACGCGGTCGAGTGCCACGGTGTGGGCGTTCAGGTCGATCACGGCGCTGTCGAGCTGCAGCTTGCCCAGCGTGGCCAGTGCGACCAGTGGAGTGCTGCGGTCGCTGAGCTGGAGCGCCTCGATGGTGGCTTGCTTCAGGTCGAGCTGGAGTTGCGCGGGTTGCGGGTCCACTGCGGCGACCCAGCGCAGTTGCCCGCTGGCCGACAGCGCGCCACCGAGCTGGGGCTTGAGCGTGGCGTTCAAGTAGGGCTGCAACGCGGCGAGGGCGAGGCGCTCGATCTGCAGGTCCACCCGTGCGCTGCGGTCGCCGGCCTCGCCTTGTGCGGTCAGCTTGCCTTGGGTGGGTGCGTCGGTGCCGGGGCCATGCAGCGTGGCGCTCAGCTTGAGCGGGATCGGTGCAACCAGCGGCCATTGCACGGCGCCGGTCTCCAGATTCAGCCCCTGCAGCGTCAAGGCGGCGGCAGGTTGCGTGGTGGCATCGCGCCAGTGGACGCGGGTGTTCTGCAGCGCGAGCGACTCGACCTTGACCTGCCACTCGGGCGCGACGGCGGAGTCGGTGGCGGATGCGGGCGTGGCATTGGCGGGTCCGGCGAGCTGCTGCAGGCTCAGCCGGCCTTGGGCATCGCGCGACACGTCCAGCGCCAGGCCATCGAGCGTGACCGCGCCGAGCGTGATCTGGCGCGCCAGCGGCTGCACATCGCGCAGCGCCACGTCCAGCGCACCCCACGACAGCACCGCGGCACCCGCGCGGTCGGTCACGCCCAGGTCTTCGGCGTTCAGGCGCCCGCTCAGGCGCACGACGGGCGGCTGCTTGGGCGGCGCCTCGAAATGCAGCGCCAGCTCGCTCGACACCCGGCCGCGCTGCAGTTTCACCGGCAGCGCATCAGGCCAGTACCCGAGCCACGGTGCCAGATCGAAGCCGTTCAGCTTGAACTGCGCCTGGGTGGGCCGCTGCGCGGCGAACGGCTTGACCTTCGCATCGGAGTCGAAGGCGGTGCCATCGAGCTGGAAGGCCAGCCGCGGCGTCACCTCGGTGTCGATCGCGGCGGGCAGGTTGGAGAGGAACGGGATGGCCAGCGTGAGGCCGGTGAGCTGGTGTTCGCGCTGCAGCGGCTGGTCCGTGAACCGCACTGCGCCGCCACGCAGTTGCACGTTGTGCAGCGCGAAGCGGGCGGGTTCCTCCTGCGGTGGCGTGGTCGCGGGCTGGCTGAAGCGTGCGATCAGGTCGTCGATGTCGTAGTGGCCTTCCGCCGTGCGGGTCAAGCGGACCTCGGGCTGGTCGATCTCCAGCGCGGTCAGCACGGGCGCGAGGTTCAGCACCGAGCGGAGGTCCGCGTTGGCGTAGAGCCGGGCGATCTTCAGCAGCGGCTCGGCAGACGGCGCACCCGGTGCAGCGCCGACGGTGAGCTGCTCGGCGGTCAGCTCCAGCGTCCACGGCTTGAAGTCGATCCGCCCGACGGTCACGGGGCGGCCAAGCGTGGCGCTGGCGTGCTGCTCGATCTGCGATTTCAGCAGCAGCGGCACCCCCGCCCACGCCAGCACCAACAGGCCCAGCACCGCCAGCACGGCCCATCCCAGTCGCTTCAATCCAATGGCCACAGCGGCCTCCTTCTCGTGTTAGGGCGCCGTGTGCAGCGCCAGCAGGTAGCGGCCACCCGCTGGATCCGGCGCGACCGAAGCATCGACGACGCGGCGTTGACCACCGCGGGCAACCAGCTCCAGCGTGCAGACCGGGTGGGCCTCGGCGTCGGCATCGACCTGCGCCAGCAATGCCTGCAATTTCTCGACGCCAGGAGGCGTGAGGAAGGCATCCAGCGTGAGTCCGGGCAGGGCATCACGTGCGACACCGAGCAGGCGCGCGCCGGTCAGGTTGACTTCGCACAGCACCGTGCCGCGGTCGATGGTGAAGCAGCCCACCGGCGCGTGGTCGTGGCACTGGGTCAGGCGCAGCAGATCGGCCTCCAGTTCGGTGCGGCTGCGGTGCAGCTCCTCGTCCTGCAGCTCGACCTCCACCTGGTGGACCTGCAGCTCGTGCAGCAGGGCCAGTGCGTCGGCGGCCGTCGAGGGCGACGAGGCGAGCTGGTGCAGCACGCCGAGGGCCGCCGAGGCGGTGGCCCGCGTGCCCGCCGGGGCGCCGTGTCCGGTCAGGCGGGACAGGGCCTGCGTGCGCAGGGCGTGTTGCCGGTCTAGTTCGTTGGTGTGGTGGGGCATGGCGACCACTCTACGCCGCGCGCAGCCGCGATTCGAGTTCTTTCGCGACCGTGATGTCGACCAGGGTGATCACCACGCCCTGGATCACGTTGGCCACCGTCCGGTACGGCATGATCCGCACGCTGAACCAGCGCCCGTCCGTCGTGGTGATCTGCTTTTCGGAGATGGCCAGCGTGCGCAGCGTTTCCCGGGCATCGGCGTGCAGTTCCGGGTAGATGAGGGTGCTGGCCAGGTCGCTGAGCGGGCGGCCGATGTCGCCTTCGCGCAGGTGGATGATGCGCATGACCCGCTCGGTGTAGCGGCGCACGTTCAGCGCGCTGTCGAGGAAGAGCGTGGCGATGTCGGTGCTGTTGAGCAGGTTCTGCATGTCGCTCTGCGCCAGCGCGAGGTCGTCGAGCTTGGAGTTCAGCTCGTTGTTGATGGTCTGCAGCTCCTCGTTCATCGACTGGGCCTCTTCCTTGGAGGTGGTCAGCTCCTCGTTGGCCGACTGCAGTTCCTCGTTGGTGGACTGCAGCTCCTCGTTGGCGGCCTGCAGCTCTTCCTCCGAGGCGCGCATCTCCTGGCGCAGCACGCGGATCTCTTCCTGCAGGCGCACGAGTTCATCGCTGGCGGACGGATCGACCGCCCGTGCCGCCCGCCGCCGCCGCACCCCGCTGGCCGGTGAATCGGCCGTCTCGCGGAACACGATCATCACCATGCCGGCGAGTGGCTTCGGCTCGTCGACACACTGCACCGTCACGTCCACCGTGCGGCGTGCGTCGTGTTCCAGCCGCAGTCCGTGCAGCACGACGGGCCGCTTGTCCTGCAGCGTCTGGTGCAGCGCGGCGGCGATCTGCGTGCGCAGGCCCGGGCGCGCCATGACGTGGATGTTCCAGTTCGCCTTGCCTGCCGCGGGTTCGAGATACTGGCCCGTGCGCCCGCTGATGTAGACGATGTCGCCGCTGTCGTTGACCAGCACCGCCGGGGGCGAGAACTGCTGCAGCAGCACCTGCTCGGCCAGCGTCTGCAGGTTGGCGAGGTGGGGCGGAGGGGAGGAAGGGGGCACGTTCGGCTCCTGCGCAAGGTTGCGCGACGGGAAATGGCGGTGTACGGGGAACTCCAGCGTGCTGATGCGGAGAGCCTGGTCGCTGCGCTGGTAGAGCCGCGTGCCGGGGTCGAGCGGGGCGAACAGCGCCAGCGAGCGGCCGACGGTTTCCGAGCCCCCCAGCAGCAGCACCCCTTGTGGTCGCAGGCTGTAGTGGAACAGCGGCACCAGCCGCCGCTGCAGCGCCGCGTTGAAGTAGATCAGCACATTGCGGCAGGACAGCAGGTCGAGCCGCGTGAAGGGCGGGTCGAGGATCACGTCGTGCTGCGCGAACAGCACGGCAGCGCGCAGCGACTTGTCCACGCTGTAGCCATCACCCTGGGCGCTGAAGAAGCGCGCCAGGCGCTCGGGGGCGATGTCGCTGGCGATCTTCTTGGGGTAGTGCCCCTTGCGGGCCAGCGCGATGGCGTCCGTGCTGAGGTCGGTGGCGAAGATCTGCAGCGTGAACGCTTCGGGGTCGGGCCAGGCGTCCATGGCCTCCCGGAAAACGACGGCCAGCGAATACGCTTCTTCCCCGGTCGAGCAGCCGACCACCCAGGCGCGCAGCCGTGTGCCCGGCGCGGTGCGGGCCAGCAGCGCGGGCAGCACGGTGTCCTTCAGGGCCTGCCACACGGGCGGATCGCGGAAGAAGCTGGTGACGCCGATCAGCATTTCCTTGAACAGCAGGTCCAGCTCCTGCGGATTGCGGTGCAGGAACTCCTCGTAGTCCGCCACCGACGCCAGCCCATGCACGGCCACGCGCCGCTCGATGCGGCGCGTCAGGGTGCTGGGCTTGTAGAGCGAGAGGTCATGTTTGCTGCGTTCGCGCAGCAGGGTGAGGATGGCGGTCAGCGGGTGGGGGGCGGGGCTGTCGTTCGCTGGGGCGCCTGCGGGGTGCGGTGGTGCAGGCGGCTGGCTGGCGGTGATGCGCAGGATGCGCGCGGGCATCTCGGCCGGCAGCGCCACGATATCGACCACGCCAGCGGCGATGGCGCTGCGGGGCATGGAGTCGAAGGGCGCCGACTCGGGCGACTGCGCCAGGGTCAGGCCGCCGCGGGTGCGGATCGCTTGCAGGCCGAGGGTGCCGTCCGAGCCCATGCCCGACAGCACCACGCCGACCGCCCGCTCGCCCTGGTCGCGGGCCAGCGAGCCGAACAGCACGTCGATCGGCAGCCGCAGGCCGCGTGGCTGGGCGGGGTGGGCGAGGTGCAGCAGGTCGCCGGCCACGGTGAGTTCGGTGTTCGGCGGAATCACGTAGACCACGTCGGGCTCGACCCGCATCGCCTCGGTGGCCTCGCGCACCGGCATGGCGCAGCCGCGCTGCAGCAGCTCGGCGAGCATGGCCTTGTGCGTCGGATCGAGGTGCTGCACGACGAGATATGCCAGCCCGCTGGCCGCCGGGACGTGGGCCAGGAACTGCGCCAGCACCTCCAGTCCGCCTGCGGACGCGCCGAGTCCGACGATGCGCGTGCGGCCTGGTTCGTTGGAACGGGGGGCGCTGGAGAGAGGCAGGGACATGGGCAGGGGACTGGGTCGGCGCGCCGGCACGGAGTGGGGCGCGGCCCATTAGGAACCATAACCGTAGAATCCGCCGCATTCGATCACATCGCCTTGTTCCGGATGTCCAACCCACGCCGTCTGCTGCACTGTGTCCTGCAAATCCTGCTGGCCTTCTGGCTGGGCGTGGGTGCGTCGGCGGTGCAGGCGGCCGAGCCGGTCGGGTGCTGCCTGGAGGACACCGCGCCGTGCTGTCTGCTGGCCGTCGGGGGCTGTGCCATGTCGGCGCCTTGCCCCGGCCTTGCCTTGCCTTCGGCGTCACAGGGGTGGCGCGTGCCCGCCCGGGTGGTGCAGGGGCCGTGCCCGGTTTCGGAGGCGGTGGCCCTGCCGCTGCGGGCAGACGAGATCTGGCGACCGCCTGACCTTGCTGGACGAACCTGACCTGTTCTGTTGATTTTGTCCAACATTGTTGAAGTTGCTGAAGGAAAAACCATGACCAAGATCCTGTCCAAGACCGCCGTGCTCGCCAAGTGGCTGATGGCTCCCGTGGCGCTGCTGGTGGCGATGCCCGCACTGGCGGGGGCCTGCTGCGTCGTCGGCGCGCTGTGCTGTGGCCTGCCGTGCTGTGACTGACCGCACGGCCTGACGAGGTGCCCCACCTGATGGGGCACAATGCACCCCACGCTCCGGGGTGCCCCGGGTCGGCAGCGGTTTCGCTGCGGCCCGGTGTGCTGAGATGGTCGAACGACCGAACCCGCTGTACTTGACCCGGTTAGTACCGGCGTAAGAAGAGCCCGCACCAGACCACATGGCGTCCAACCCCGGACCGCCGGTCCCCGGGGCACCCTTCGGAGCGTAGCCATTTCGTCCGCCGAAGGAGAACCGCCCGATGAACGCCCCCGACAAGCTCCAAGAACTGCTCACGCTCACCCGCGAGCCCTTTCCCGCGTCCACCAAGGTCTATGTGGACGGCGCGATGCCCGGCGTCAAGGTGCCGATGCGCGAGATCGCGCTGACCAACGGCGAGCGCGTCACGGTGTACGACACCTCCGGCCCCTACACCGATCCGACCGCCGACATCGACGTCCGCAAGGGCCTGGCTTCGGTGCGCGCCGGCTGGATCGAAGCGCGTGGCGACACGGAAACCTACACCGGCCGCACCCGCATCGTGCTCGACGACGGCGGCAAGAACGAAGAGCGCGACAGCAGCCGCATCGAGGCCCTGCGTGCCGAAGCGGTCGCGCTGCAGCGCACGCCGCGCCGCGCCAAGGCCGGCCAGAACGTCACGCAGATGCATTACGCCCGCCAAGGCATCGTCACGCCGGAGATGGAGTACATCGCCATCCGCGAGAACGGCAAGCGCGAGTGGATGCGCGAATACCTCGGTGACGCCGAGCGCGAGGCCCGCCTGAAGGGCAACGCGATGGGCGCCCGCATCCCCGAGATCATCACGCCGGAGTTCGTGCGCGACGAGGTCGCCCGTGGCCGCGCCGTGATCCCCGCCAACATCAACCACCCCGAAGTCGAGCCGATGATCATCGGGCGCAACTTCCTCGTGAAGATCAACGCCAACATCGGCAACTCGGCCGTGACCTCGTCGATCGAGGAAGAGGTCGAGAAGCTGGTCTGGTCGATGCGCTGGGGCGGCGACACCGTGATGGACCTGTCCACCGGCCGCAACATCCACACGACGCGCGACTGGATCATCCGCAACTCGCCGGTGCCGATCGGGACCGTGCCGATCTACCAGGCGCTGGAGAAGGTCGGCGGCGTGGCGGAAGACCTCAACTGGGGCATCTTCCGCGACACGCTGATCGAGCAGGCCGAGCAGGGGGTGGACTACTTCACCATCCACGCCGGCGTGCGCCTGCCGTTCATCCACCTGACGACCAAGCGCCGCACCGGCATCGTCTCGCGCGGCGGCTCGATCCTCGCCAAGTGGATGATCACGCACCACAAGGAAAACTTCCTGTACACGCACTTCGACGAGATCTGCGAGATCATGAAGGCGTATGACGTGACCTTCTCGCTGGGCGACGGCCTGCGCCCCGGCTCGTCGGCGGATGCGAACGACGAAGCGCAGTTCGCCGAGCTGAAGACGCTGGGCGAGCTGACCAAGGTGGCGTGGAAGCACGACGTGCAGACCATGATCGAAGGGCCGGGCCACGTGCCGATGCACCTGATCCAGGCCAACATGGACGAGCAGATCAAGCACTGCGACGAGGCGCCGTTCTACACCCTCGGCCCGCTGACGATCGACATCGCGCCCGGCTACGACCACATCGCCTCGGCGATCGGCGCGGCGATGATCGGCTGGATGGGGACCGCGATGCTGTGCTACGTGACGCCGAAGGAGCACCTGGGCCTGCCGGACCGCGACGACGTGAAGCAGGGGATCATCGCCTACAAGATCGCCGCCCACGCCGCCAACAACGCCAAGGGCCACCCCGGCTCCCGCGCCCGCGACGACGCGATGAGCAAGGCGCGCTTCGAGTTCCGCTGGCGTGACCAGTTCGCCCTCGGCCTCGACCCGGAGACGGCCGAGTCCTACCACGACGAGACGCTGCCGAAGGACTCGTCGAAGGAGGCGCACTTCTGCTCGATGTGCGGCCCGAAGTTCTGCTCGATGAAGATCACGCAGGACGTGCGCGACTACGCCGACAAGCTGGGCGTGGACGCACAGGCGGCGCTGGCGCAGGGCATGGCGGAGAAGTCGGCCGAGTTCAAGGCGGTGGGCGGCGAGCTGTACATCCCGATCCATCCGGCATGACGCTGGGCATGAACACCGCCCGCATCGGCATCGCCGGCGCGGGCGTGCTCGGGCGGCTGCTGGCGTGGCAGCTCTCGCACGCCGGGCACCGGGTCGAGGTCTTCGATCCGGCCAGCGGGCCGGAGGCGCGGCGCGACGGGCTGGGGCCGGCCGGGTTCACCGCGGCCGGGATGCTCAGCCCGCTGGCCGAGCTGGACGCGGCCGGGCCGGAAGTGGCGACGCTGGGTTTGCGCTCGGTGCCGCTGTGGGCGGACATCGCGCAGCGGCTGGCGGCGCTGGACGGGCAGGGCGATGCGGGGCGCTATTTCCGCCAGCACGGCAGCCTGATGCTCGCGCACGGGCCGGACCTCGGCGCGGCGCAGCGGGTGCTGTCGCGGCTGTCGAGCGCGCCAGCGGACATGCCGGCGCCGAAGCGGCTGACCCGGCCGGCGCTGCTGGAGCTGGAGCCGGCGCTGCTGCCGGGGTTGCACGCGTGGTACCTCGATGGCGAGGCGCAGGTGATGCCGCAGCAGGTGCTGCCGGCGCTGTGTGCGCTCGCGGCTGATGTGCAGTGGCACTGGGGCCGCACCGTGGCGCAGACAGCCTCCGGGCAGATCACGTGCGATGACGGCACTTCGGCCACGTTCGACCTCGTGTTCGACGTGCGCGGACTGGGTGGGCGCTCCGCGGAACTCCCGCTGCGGGGCGTGCGGGGCGAGGTGATCTGGCTGCACGCGCCCGGTGTGTCGCTCACGCGCCCGCTGCGGCTGCTGCACGCCCGCCACCGCGTCTACATCGTGCCGCGCCCGGACGACCACATCGTCATCGGCGCCAGCGAGATCGAGAGCGAGGACCGCTCGCCCGTGAGCCTGCGTTCGGCGGTCGAGCTGATGGCGGCGGCGCACAGCGTGCTGCCCGCGCTGGCCGAGGCGCGCATCGTCCACATGGAAACCAATCTGCGCCCCGCGCTGCCTGACAACGCGCCGAAGCTGACCGTCGAGCCGGGGCGGGTGGCGATCAACGGCCTGTTTCGCCACGGCTGGTTGCTGGCGCCGGCGCTGATCGAGCAGGCGATGGGCCAAGTATCGATATGACACTCTCCGTGATTCTCAATGGCGAGCCGGTTGCGCTTCCCGATGGCACCACGCTTGCCGCCCTCGTCGCGCAGCGTGGCCTGTCGCCCGAAGCGGTTGGCACGGCGGTCAACGGCCGCCATGTGCCGCGCACCGCCCGCGTCGAGCGGGTGCTCGACGACGGCGACACCGTCACGCTGTTCCAACCCATCGTCGGAGGCTGAGGCCATGAACCCCATCCTGCAACCGTCCCCGTGGACCGCTTACGGTGTCACGCTCCACAGCCGCCTGCTGCTCGGCACCGCCGGCTACCCGTCGCCCCAGGCGCTGCACGAGGCCATCGTCGCGTCGGGGACCGAGGTGGTGACCGTCGGCCTGCGCCGCATCCAGGCCGGTGCGGGCGACAACGGCCACATTGCCGCGATCCAGTCCGCGCTGCGCGAGCGCGGTGCCCGCCTGTTGCCCAACACCGCGGGTTGCCGCACCGCCCGCGAGGCGATCGAGCTGTCGCACCTGGCCCGCGAGCTGTACGGCACACCGTGGATCAAGCTCGAAGTCGTCGGCGACGAGCAGACGCTGCAGCCGGACCCGTGGGAGCTGGTCACCGCCGCCGAGCAGCTCATCCGCGACGGCTTCGCGGTCTTCCCGTACTGCACCGACGACCTCGTCACCTGCCAGCGCCTGCTGGATGTGGGCTGCGAGGTGCTGATGCCCTGGGGCGCGCCGATCGGGTCGGGCCAGGGGCTGATCAACCCGTGGGCGCTGCGCACGCTGCGCGAACGCTGGCCGGACGTGCCGATGGTGGTGGACGCTGGCATCGGCTCGCCCGCGCACGCGGTGCAGGCGATGGAGCTGGGCTATGACGCGGTGCTGCTGAACTCGGCGGTGTCGCAGGCGCGGGAGCCGGTGCGCATGGCCGCGGCGTTCGGGCAGGCGGTGCAGGCCGGGCGGCTGGGCTACGAGGCGGGTGTGATGGCACCGCAGGCGATGGCCGTGGCGACCACGCCGGTCGGTGGTCGGCCGTTCCTGCTGTGAGCACGGACATGGCGCGCCCGATCGTCTGGAGCGTCGCCGGCAACGACAGTGGCGGCGGCGCCGGCCTGAGTGCCGATGCGCGCGCGGCCGAGGGCTGTGCAGTCCACCTCTGCCCGGTCGTCGCGTCGGTCACGGCACAGAACTCGCTGGGCGTGCAGCGCGTCGTGCCGGTGGCGCCCGAGGTGCTTGAGGCGCAGCTCGCGGCGCTGGCGGACGATCTGCGTCCGGCGGTCATCAAGACCGGTCTGATCGGCAGCGTGGACGGTGTCGCCGTGCTGGCGCGCTGGCTGGACCGGCTCGACGCGGACGGCGGGCCGCGGGTGCGGCTGGTGATCGACCCGGTGCTCGGCGCGAGCGCGGGCGGTGCGGCGTTCGCGGATGCGGCCTTGATCGACGCCTACCGCACGCACCTGCTGCCCCGCGCCGACCTCGTCACGCCGAACCGGCGTGAAGTGGCGCGGCTGCTGGGCGTGCCCGAGGCGGTGACGCTGGCGGACGTTCCCGCGCAAGCCGCCGCGTTGCGTGCGCTCGGCGCTGTGGCGGTGTGCATCACCGGCGGCGACAGCGTGGACGGCGCGGACGCCCTCGACTGGCTCGACACGCCGCACGCCTGCGGCTGGCTGGCGCTGCCGAGACTCGATGTCCGGCATACGCACGGGACCGGCTGTACGTTCGCGACCACCGCTGCAGCGGCGATGGCGCGTGGTTTCGTCGCCGCCGATGCACTGGTGCTGGCCAAGATGGCGACGACGGCGGGGTTGGCGATCGGCCATGCGGCGGGGCAGGGGGTCGGGCCGGTCGGCTTCGACGCTGGCTTTGCGTCGGACGCGCGCTGGCTGCCGCGGCTGAGCTGCGACGGGACGCCGGTGTCCGGGACCAGCGGGGCGGCGCTGCCATGGCCGTCCGGGCTGTACGCGATCGTCGATGCTGCGGACCAGGCCGATCCGTTGCTCGACGCGGCCGAGTCGGCGCTGTGCGCGCTGCAACTGCGCATCAAGCGGGCGGCGCACGCGGCGCTGGATGACCAGGCATTTGCCGCGGAAGTCCGTGCGCAGATCGACAGGACCTTGGTGCAAGCGGCGGCACTGCCCGCTGCAGTGCGCCCGGTGACCGTCGTCAACGACCACCACGCGCTGGTGCTCGACGCGATCGACGCCGGGACAATCGCTCCAGCGGACATCGCGCTGCATCTGGGGCAGGAGGACGTGCTGGCGCTGGGCGCAGACGGTCGGGTGCGGCTGGCGGCGGTGCAGGCACGCGGGCTGCGGCTGGGCGTGAGTTCGCACTGCCTGTGGGAGCTGTGTCGGGCGTCGGCGCTGGCGCCGTCGTACATCGCTTGCGGCCCGGTCTGGGCGACGACGACCAAGGACATGCCCTGGCACCCGCAGGGGCTGCACAACCTGCGCTGGTGGGCGGCGATGGCGCCGGTGCCGGTGGTGGGCATCGGCGGGCTGCTGGAGATGGCGCAGGTCGAGGCGGTGGCGGGCAGCGGGGCGGCGTGTGCGTGTCTGGTGCGGGCACTGGCGACGCGGCCGGGCGAGTCCGAACCGGTGGCCGAGCGGCTTGTGGCGGCGGTGGCTGCATGGCGCTGCGGATTCGCCGCGGCCAGGCTGTCTGCGCCGGACTGGCCGCGACCAAGTCTCGGTCCACCGATCGCCTGACGGCTGGCACTCCTTCGGTGGGGTCGCTGTGTTCAGCGGCTGCTGGGCGGATGGGTCAGCACCGAACGACCCTGGTGCCCGGCGCACCAGGCGCGCACCTGCTCGGCAGGCATGGCCTTGCCGCTGGCGTTGCCCTGCGCGCCATCGCAGCCCAGCTCGCCCAGCCAGGCGAGCGTGCCCAGATCGTCCACCCCGTCGGCGACCACCCGTGCGCCCCAGCCCCGCGCCAGCGCCATCAGCGCATGCACGACCGCGGCACGCTGTTCCATCCGTGGCAACAGCGACAGCGCACCCACGTCGAACCGGAATTCGCTCACCGGGTCGAGTCCGGCCAAAGCGACGTGCAGGCTCAGCCCCGAGCCGCCGTCGTGGATCGACAGTGCCACACCGGCCCGGGTCAGTGCTTCGATGACATCGCCGCCACGCTGGGCGATGGCGGCGGCGTGGGCCTCGACCATGAAATGCCGTGCCGGCCAGCGGTGGCGGTCGAGCAGATCGAGCAGGGTCTGCGCCAGCCCTGGTTCATCGAGCAGGCGTCCCGGCAGTGGCAGCGACAGGCGCTTCACCAGCCCTTGCTGGCGCCATGGCAGCGCGCTGCGCAGCGCCGCGTCGGTGCGGGCGATCAGGTGGGCGACCAGCTCCTTGCGGCTGGTCTGCCCGGCGCTGCCCAGCTCGGTGGGTGAAAAATCGTCCTGCGCCGTGGACAGCCCCTGGGTCGAGATCTGCAGCCGTGACAAGCCGCCTTCGCGCAGATCGAGCACGGGCTGGAACGCAGCGCGCACGCTGCCATCCGCCGTGGTCGAAAACCCCGAGGGCGTGGGTGCTGACCTTGGCTCGAACAGCGCGGTGACCACCTGCGCGTGCCGGGCCTGGTCGAGCGCCATGCGTGCTTGCAGGAGCAGGGTGTCGGCGTCGCTGGCGTGGCGCGGGCACAGAACCACGCCTATGTGGACCTGGATCCGGTCGGCGAACTCGGTCGCGATCTTCTGGCCCATCGCCATCAGCCCGGCGACCGAGGGATTGCCGGGCAGCAGGGCCGCGAAGTCGTGGCCGCTCATGCGCGAGAAGCTGTCGGTGCGCCGGCTCAGGCGGTGGAGCTGGCAGGCGAACTGCAGCATCACCGCCTCCATCGCGCTGGCGGACATGCCGTGTGTGGCCGGGTGGGTGCCGATGTACATCAGCGCGAAGGCCGATCCGCCGCGTGCCACGCCAGCGGTGGCCTGCCCGAGGCGGTCAAGCAGCAAGTCCCGGTGCGGCAGGCCGGTGCGGGCATCGATCAGGCCGAGTTGCCGCATGGTGGCGTCGTGGTCCTCCGCCAGCAGGGGGCCGTTTTCCATGACCACGATGCGCAATTGATTCATGAAAGTTCGTCCACCGAGGGCGTGTCTAAGGATGGAAAAAATGCTAACACAGGGGTTCAGACTCGGCTGAAACGAAAACGTTCCGATGCCGGCTATCAGGCTGGCTTCATAAAAATCGTGACCATTTTCACGATAGTAGGCGCATCGCTGATGGTTACAAAAAGTAACGCACTGCCTGACCTAGGAGGTGTCCCATGGGTGTTTTTGGTCAAGTTTGGTGGCTCGATCTGCTGCTGGTCAATCTGGCGGGTTTGCTGCTGGGTGGCCTGTTCGCTTCACTGCATGCACGCCGGAGCCATTTGACCGAGCTGGATGCCGTGCATCGCAAATGCTGGGCCGAGCAGGACCGCTGGCTGGAGGAGCATGAGGCGCAGTCTGCTGCTGCCGAACAGGCGCGGCTGGAGGCGCTGCACCTGGTGCAGGCCGCAGTGCAGGAGCGCGACCAGATCAGCAGTGACCGCGAACAGGCGCTGGAGCGGGTGCGGCGCGAGATGGACGGGGCCCGTGCCGGTTACTGCAAGGCAGAGCAGGCGTTGTGCCAGCAACTGCTGTCGATGGATCGGCAGGTGGCGGCGGAGCGGACGGCGCACCGGCGCGAGGTGCAGGCGCTGCGGGTGCAGTGCGACGAACTTGGCGAGTTGCTTGCCACGGAGCGCCTGATGGTGCAGGTCGATGCGGACCAGCACCGCCAGGTCTGCACGTCCCGCGATAACCTGCGCCAGGAGGTGGGCAAGCTGCTGGATCTGCTGGAGCAGTCGGACACTGCGCAGGCGGCGCTGCAACACCGCGCCAACGTGCTGGAGCAGCAGATGGTGCTCGGTCAGCGGCAGCTGGAGGAGGTGCGCCAGGCCCTGGAGCGCGAGCGCACCCGTGTGCCGCTGATGCGCCCCGTGGCGCAGGCGGCAATGACCACCATCGCGACTGTTGCGCTGGCCGCCAATGCCCATCCACCGAGCGCCCCTGGCGCGTGCGGGTTGCGGCCGTTCGAGCGCCAGCCGGACAGTCCGCCGCCTGACAACCTGCTGCGCATTGCTGGCATCGGTCCGTCCAACCAGATGTGGCTCAACCGCTGCGGAGTCTGGTACTTGTGGCAGATCGCGGGCTGGAAGGCGGACGAGCAGCAGTGGGTGGCCGGCAACTTGCCGCGCTTCGGCCGGCGTGTCTACCGCGAGAACTGGGTCGGGCAGGCCAAGGCACTGCTCGATGAACAGCGCCGTGAGCGGCGGGTCTACCCGGCCCGGCTGCCCCCAGGGGCGCAGGACCGCCGGGTCAACCCGCGCCAGGCGCAGGCGCAGGCACTGGCTGCCGCCTGAATGCCCGAATGCCCGAACGCCAGACCGTGAACGGTCGTTGCGTCAGGAAGGAAAATGTGCCGCGTAGAATCGTTCACCGGGCCCAAATTCTGCGGCCCGGTCGGCTGACCGGGTCCCAGGTCAAGCGCTCGCAGCTTCGTGGCCGCACTGCCTCCCGCGGCCCGCATCTCCGAGAGCCTTTTCCCCATGGACATCTTCGACTACGACAACGTCCTGCTCCTGCCCCGGCGCTGCCGCGTGGACAGCCGCAGCGAGTGCGACACGGCGGTGGAGTTCGGCGGTCGCTGCTTCCATCTGCCGGTGGTGCCCGCGAACATGAAGACGGTGCTGGACGCGCCGCTGGCCGCCTGGCTCGCCGCCAACGGCTACTTCTACGTGATGCACCGGTTTGATCTGGACAACGTGGCCTTCGCGCGGTCGATGCGTGCGCAGGGCCTGTTCGTCTCGCTGAGTTCAGGGGTCAAGCCGGCCGACATGGCGGTGGTGGACCAGCTCGCCGCCGAGGGCGTGGGCGCCGACTACATCACCATCGACATCGCCCACGGCCACGCCGACAGCGTGCGCCGCATGATCGACCACATCAAGGCGAAGCTGCCGCACACCTTCGTGATTGCCGGCAACGTCGGCACGCCCGAGGCGGTGATCGACCTCGAAGCCTGGGGGGCGGATGCAACCAAGATCGGCATCGGCCCGGGCAAGGTCTGCATCACGCGCTTGAAGACCGGCTTCGGCACCGGTGGCTGGCAGCTCTCGGCGCTGAAGTGGTGCGCCCGCGTGGCGACGAAACCGATGATCGCGGACGGCGGCATTCGCCACCACGGCGACATCGCCAAGAGCGTGCGCTTCGGGGCGGCGATGGTGATGATCGGCTCGCTGTTCGCCGGCCACGAGGAGTCGCCGGGCCAGACGGTCGAGGTCGATGGCCAGCTCTACAAGGAGTATTACGGCTCGGCCAGCGATTTCAACAAGGGCGAGTACCGCCACGTCGAGGGCAAGCGCATCCTGGAGCCGGTGAAAGGCAAGCTGGCCGACACGCTGCGCGAGATGCGCGAAGACCTGCAAAGCTCCATCTCCTATGCCGGCGGCACCCGGCTGGTGGACATCCGCCGCGTCAACTATGTGATTCTGGGTGGAGATAACGCGGGTGAGCATCTGCTGATGTGAGGGCTTCCCGGACGGCGTCCGGGCTGCCGGGGCGACCGTAGAGGTAGCCCTGCACGATGTCGCAGTCGTGCTCGCGCAGGAAGCGGATCTGGGCCTCGTTCTCGACCCCTTCGGCAACGACCGGCACGCCCAGCCCGTGCGCCAGCGCGATCGTGGCGCGCACGATGGCCGCACCGTTCGGGTCGCGGTGGATGTCGGCGATGAAACTCGGGTCGATCTTGATCTGGTCCACCGGGAACCGCTTGAGGTGGGCCAGCGACGAGAAGCCGGTGCCGAAGTCGTCCAGCGCGATGGCCACGCCGAGCTGGCGCAGCCGCATCAGCAGTTGCTTGAGGTGGTCGAGGTCAGCCATCGCCGTGCTCTCGGTGATCTCCACCTTGAGCAGCGAGGCCGGCACATCCGCGTCCTTCAGCAAGGCCTGCAGGATGGCCGTTGCCTCAGGGTGCTTGAG
>JBEEMX010000003.1:0-27873 GCA_041192465.1 Pseudomonadota bacterium
GGACAGGCGGCCGAGGCGGCCTTGCTGCTGCAGGGCGAACGGGTTCTCCTGCTGGAGGGGGCCAGCCTGCGGCCGCGTCCGGGCATGGGCATGGCGGGTCTGGCGGTGGTGGACGCCACGGCCGATGGCGCGTTGCCACCGGGCGCGGTGGTGCTGGCTGAAGGCCGCGCTGCGCGCGACACCTTTCTGGCCGGTGTGGAGGAGTGGAAACTGCTCACGGCTGCGGCGTTGGCAGGCCTGTCGAGGCAGGCCCTGACGCTGGCGGCCAGCTATGCCAGCGAGCGCAGGCAGTTCGACCGCGCCATCGGCAGTTTTCAGGGCATCGCGCACCCGCTGGCCGACGCGATCACGGAAATCGACGGCGCGCAGTTGCTCACGTGGCGGGCCGTCTGGGCGTTGGCGCACAAGCCGGACGAGGCGGCGGCGACCCTCTCTCAGGCCTGGTGGTGGGCGGCCCAATCGGCCCCGCGTGCCACGGCCCGCGCACTGCACACCTTTGGTGGCTATGGCGTGTCACTGGAGTACGACATCCAGTTGTACTACCGCCGGGCACGGGCCTGGTCACTGCCCCTGGGCGACAACCATGCCGAGCTGCGGCAGATGGCCGATCGCCTCTGGGCACCGACCGCCGTCGCGCTCCCGGACCCCGGCCCGGTGAGCCTGGAGTTTGGCGTGGGTGCCGCCGCCGAGGCCTTCGGCGCCGAGGTGCACCAGTTTTTCGAGACGCACCTGACCCCGGCGCTGCGTGCGCATGCCCACCATTCGGTGGCCGGCTACGACCAGGGGTTTTCCCGCCAACTGGCGCAGGCCGGCCTGCTGTTTCCCCACTGGCCGGTGGAGTTTGGCGGCCGGGGCAAGAACCCCTTCGACATGGCCGCGCTCGGCGAGGTCTTCGAGGAGTTCGGCTGGGAGCGCATCACCGCGCCGGTGACCAACCAGGTGGCGCAGATCGTGATGCGCTTCGGCTCGGACGAGGTCAAGCAGGAGGTGCTGCCCCGCTTCGCCCGTGGTGACGCGCTGGGTTGCCTGGGCTTCAGCGAACCTTCGAGCGGCTGTGATGTCTTCTCGGCACGGACGCGGGCGGTGCCGGATGGCGACCACTGGATCATCAACGGCCAGAAGATCTTCACCACGGCGGGCAACCTGGCCCAGTACATCTTCTTGCTCCTGCGCACCAATCCCGATGTGCCCAAGCACAAGGGGCTGAGCATTTTCCTGGTCCCCATGGATTTGCCGGGTGTCAGCCTGCAGCCGGTGCACACCCTGCAGGACGAGCGCACCAACATCACCTACCTCGACAACGTGCGGGTGCATGACCGCTACCGCATCGGTGCGGTCAACGGCGGCATCGACGTGATGGCCGCCACGCTGGAACTGGAGCACGGGGGCGACCAGTACCGCCTGAACTACCGCAACATGCTGCGCCATGCCGTGGCCTGGGCCAGCAAGCAGCAGCGCAACGGCCGCCCGATGATCGAGCAGGACGACGTCCGGACGCGTCTGGCCGCCGTGGCGGCCCGCGCCGCCGTGGCTGAAGTGCTGTGCCACCGCACCATCTGGGGCATCCACAACCAGATTCCGGGCCGCGCCGCCTGGGGGCCCATGTCGAAGGTCTTCAGCACCGAGATGTACTGGCTGGATGCCAACGCCATGATGGACTTGGCCGCCCCCGACTCGCTGTTCGAGGATGCCGAGCACGCGGGCGAGATCGAGGTGGGCTACCGCCAGTCGATCGGCACCACCATCTATGGCGGTACCAGCGAAATCCAGCGCAGCCTGATTGCGGAACAGGGTCTGGGACTGCCGCGCTCGCGCACCTGAACCTCAGACCTCGATCATGTGGAAGTCGGACTTGGCTGCACCGCAGTCGGGGCAGGTCCAGTCCTCCGGCACATCCTCCCACCGGGTGCCGGGCGGGATGCCGTGGTCGGGGAGGCCGTCGGCCTCGTTGTACTCGAAGCTGCAGAAAAAGCATTGCCATCGTTTCATGTCGGATCCCCGTGTCTTGCCAAGTTCAAAGATTCAAGGATAGTTGAAAACTGACACTGTGTCTGTTTTCGAGATGGAGTCCACCATGGTCATTTTCTCCGCCCCCTCCCGCTATGTGCAGGGCCCAGGGGCTCTGGATCGCCTGGGGCCCGAGCTGTGTCGCCTGGGCACGCGCTCGCTGGTGGTGCTGGATGCCGGCGTGCGCTCACGTGTCGAAGGCCGCATCGAGGCCACGCACGAGGCCGCGCAGCTGCCCTTGGCCACGGTCCACTTCCAGGGGGAGGTGACTGCAGCAGCGATCGAGGCCCTGTGTGCGCAGGGGGCCCCGCACCGGCCCGATGTCGTCGTCGGTGTCGGCGGCGGCAAGGCGCTGGATGCGGCCAAGGCGGTCAGCATGCATTTCGGCGCACGCTGTGTCAGCGTGCCGACCATCGCCTCCACCGATGCGCCAGCGAGTGCCTACGCCGCCATCTACAACGACGCCCACGAGCTGGTCGAGGTCCGGCACCTGCCGCGCAATCCTGAACTCGTGCTGGTGGACACCGCTGTGGTGGCGGGTGCGCCGCTGAGGTTCCTGCGCGCCGGCATCGGCGACGCCATTTCCAAGAAATTCGAAGCCGAAGCCTGTCTGGCCGCCGGTGCGGACACGCTGCATGGCGCTCGGCCCTCGAAGACAGGGTTGATGTCAGCCGATCTGTGCTGGAACCTCATCCGGCGCCACGGCAAGGCCGCCTTGACCGCCATCGCCAATGGCACCGTGAACGACGACGTCGAAGCCTTGGTCGAAGCCACCACGCTGCTCAGCACCCTCAGCTTTGAAAACGGTGGGCTTTCGGTGGCCCACGCGATTGCGCGGGGTGTCCCGATGGTGCCCAGGGCCTCGGGCAGCCTGCATGGCGAACACGTCGCCTACGGGCTGCTGGTCCAGCTGGTGCTGGAGGAGCGGCCTGCAGCGCTGATGTCGGAGGTCTTCGCGCTGTACCAGGATCTGGGCTTGCCGCGCCGTCTGGCCGACCTGCAATTGCCGGACATCCAGCCACAGGAACTGGCGCGGCTCATCGACGGGGCGCTCGGCAGTCCCAGCCTTCGTCGCTTCGTTCGGCCCTTGCAGGCCCACGATCTGCAGGCGGCCATCGCCCATGTCGAACATCTTGCGCCGTGCTGATGCACGGACGCAGCCCTCACCCCACCCCGAACACCGACGGCACCACCATGAAAAACGTTCGCATCGAGATCGCCGACCGCATCGCCACCGTCACCCTCGCGCGCCCGCCGGTCAATGCCCTGGACGCCGTGACCTTCCGCGAGTTGACCGAGGCCTTCCAGCAACTCGGCCGCACGCGCGAAGCGAGTGTCATCGTCTTCACCGCCGAAGGCGACCGCCTCTTCTGCGGCGGTGTCGATCTGCAGGACTCCGTGCGGCGCCATGCCCGCGAACTGGCCGAAGGCGACACGACGGTGGACCTGCTGGACCCGGGTGCCTTGCCGCGGGACTGCTTCAACGCCGTGCTGGACTGCCCCCTGCCGGTGATCGCTGCGGTCAATGGCATGGCCATCGGCGCAGGCGTGGCCCTGGTGGCGAGCTGCGACATCATCATCGCGTCCACCCAGGCCAGATTTTCGGTGCCCGAGATCAAGGCCGGCGTGCTGGGCGGCGCCCGGCATCTGCAGCGCCTCGTGGGGCCTTACAAGACACGCAAGATGTTCTTCACCGGTGAAGTTGTCGATGCGCACGAGTTTCATCGCCTCGGCGCGGTCGAAGCCGTCGTGGCGCCTGAGGAACTGATGCCGGCCGCCCTGGCCCTGGCCCGACAGATCGCCGGCATGAGCCCGATCGGACTGCGTCTGGCCAAGGAGTCGATGAACCGGGCCGAGGAGATGTCCCTGAAAGACGGCTACCGTGTCGAGCAGGACTACACCGGCCGCGTGACCCGCTACGCCGATTCGGCCGAGGCGCGTGAGGCTTACCGCGGCAAGCGCGAACCGAATTGGTCCTGGAAGTGAGCCGCTCCAGGGTGTCTGCGTTCGCGCCGCTGCGGTTTCGAAGTTTCACCCTGCTCTGGCTGGGCGCGCTCGGTCTGCATCTGAGCTTGTGGATGCAGACCGTGGCGGTGAGCTGGTTGATGGTGGCCCAGCATGGCACGCCGCTCCAGGTGGGCCTCGTGCAGACCGCCGCGACCCTGCCGGCGCTGTTGCTGGCCTTGCCCGGCGGCGTGCTGGCCGACATGCTGGAACGGCGCCGCTTCCTGATGGCCTCGCAGGCCCTGCTGGTGGTGCTGGCCACCGTGACCGCGGCGCTGGTCCATGGCGGGGCGGCGGGGCCAGGCGTGCTGCTGCTGCTGATGTTCCTGTTCGGACTCGGCTATTCCTTGCAGGGACCGTCCTGGTTCACCGCCCAGCTCGATGTGCTTCCGCCCGAAGAACGCCTGCCCGCCGTGGGACTGAGTGGCACCACCTACAGTTGTGCCCGTGCCGTGGGGCCCGCACTGGCGGGCGCGCTGCTGGCCTGGGCGAACCCGGCGCTCACGTTCGTGGTGGTCGCCGGCATGGCAGGCTTTGCGTTGTCCATGGTGGTGGCGGTCAAGGACATCCCGCAGCAGCGCGCTGCCGGTGAAGCGCCGGCCGAATTCTGGAGCGGACTGGTCGGTGCCCTGCGCCACGCAGGCCATCACCGCAACACGCAGATTCAGCTCGCCCGCACAGCGGCCTTTGTCCTGCCAGGCTCGGCACTGTGGGCCCTCCTGCCCCTGGTGGCAGGATCATCAACGGGGGACTCGGGGGCGGGCCGCTACGGACTGTTGCTGGGTTTTCTGGGCGTCGGGGCCGTGACCGGCGCGCTGACGCTGGCCTGGGCTCGCCAGCGCTGGACGCCGAAGCAGGTGGATTTCATCGGCACGCTGACCTTTTTGCTGGTCACTGCCGGTGCGGTGCTGAACCTGCCGGTGTCGGCGCAGTGCCTGGGGGCACTGCTGGGGGGTGTCGCATGGGCCTGGGTGGCCACACTCGGCCTGGCGACCTTGCAGGAGCAGACGGCGCCCTCGATGCGCGCCCGGATCATCGCGCTCTATGTGATCGCGTTCCAGGGTTCGATGGCGCTGGGCGGGGCGTTGTGGGGCCAGATGGCGCAGCAGATGGGTGCCTCCGGCGCCCTGGGCGTGGCTTGTCTTGCCTCGGCGTTGACCCTGCTGGCCAGCCATCGGCTGGCGTGGCCGGCGCCGTCGGGCACGTTGTAACGCTTCAGCGTGCCGCAGAGCGCATCGACGCTGTAGTCACCGTCCTGTGGCCAGGCCGCTTCACGCCGGGGTCAGCGTTTGGCAATCTTGACTCCGGCGCGGTCCTGGTCCCAGGTGGTCGCCGTCACGCCTTCGTCGCGGAGCTGGTATTTCAGGATGCGACCCACTGGGTTCTTGGGCAGTTCGCTGCGGAACTCGATGTAGCGGGGCACGGCGAAGTAGGGCAGCCGGTCCGCGCACCAATGGAACAGCGTGGCCTCGTCCAGGGCGGCGCCGTCGCGCAGCTTGATGGTGATCTTCAGCTCGTCTTCGCTGAGGTTGGACAGCACGGCGTGCGCCGCCACGTCTTCGACTGCCGGATGCGCGCGCAGGGCATTCTCCACTTCCATGCTGGAGATGTTCTCGCCCTTGCGGCGCAGGTAGTCCTTCTTGCGGTCCACGAAATAGAAGTAACCCTCCTCGTCGAACTTGCCGATGTCGCCCGTGTGGAACCACATGTTGCGCATCACCTTCATCGTGTCTTCTGGACGCTTCCAGTAGCCCTCGAACATCACGTGCGGCATGCGCGGGCGCACGATGATCTCGCCCGCCGTGCCGTTGGGCAGTTCCTTGTCGTCGTCGTCCACGATGCGCACGTCGAACCACTCGCAGCGCAAGCCCGAGCTGCTCGGCTTGGCCGCAGTGCCGTAGGGCAGGTGGGTGACCACCGCGCACTCGGTGAGGCCGAATCCCCCGGTGACGGCGTGCTTGACGCCAAAGCGTTCGCGCCAGAGGTCCATCACGGCCTCGGGGAAGGGTGCGCCCCACACGGCATGGAGCTGCCCGTGGCAGCGGCGCGAGGCGTCGTTGTCGTCGGCACGGCTGATCAGGGTCAGCATGGTGCCGAGCAACTGGCAGTCCGTGGCCCCCGAGCGTTCGATTTCCGGCCAGAAGTTGCTGACCGAGAAGCGGGGGTACACCACCACGCCCGCGCCCACCAGCATGTTGCACAGCACGGTGGACGCCACGGCGTTGAAGTGGAACATCGGCAACGGCGTCCAGGTGCGCGTGTCCGAGGTGCGCCCGGTCAGTCTCAGCATCTGGCGCGCCAGGTTGCAGGCGTAGTTGTGGCTGACCATGCAGCCTTTGGACAGACCGGTCGTGCCCCCCGTGTAGATCAGCATGGCGAGATCGCTCGGCTTGACCTCGACCACGGGGTCCGTGTTGTCCTCGAACACGAGTTCTGCCCAAGGCAGGGTCCGGCCCTTGAAGTCAGCCAGCGCGGACAGCGCCCGGCCACGGTAGACCAGCGTCTGCAGCGTGGGCACGCCGTCGGCCACCTGAACGACGCGCTCGGCGTAGTCCTCTTCGGCGATGACCAGCGCAGGCGCCGCATCGCTGGCCTGGTGGCGGAGGTACTCGCCCTTGTAGGCGGTGTTCACCGGCACGCTGACGCCGCCCAGCGTGTTGATGGCCAGCCAGATGAAGACCGTGTCGGCACTGTTGTCGAGCAGCGTGACGACCGTGTCCCCCTTCTTCACGCCCAGCGCCTTGAGTCCGTTGGCCAGCCGGCAAACCCGGTCGAACGCCTGTGCGTAAGTGAACGTGCCACGGCCATCATCGAGGAAGAAGCGGCTGCCGTGGTTGCGCACCGCCGCACGCAGCACGTCGTTGATCGTGGCTTGCTCGCCCTGGGTCCAGCTGGGCCAAGTTGCTTGTGTCATGTCCGTGCTTCAGTGTTCATGGGTCGTGGGTCGGGGCCGGCGCTCAATAGCGGGCCAGCAACTCGGCCATCCCGGGCGAGGGCACACGCGTTGCAGGGTTGTAGAAGGGCGAGAAGACTGCCTTCAGGCGCTTCAGCGAGGCCGTCTTGACCTTTTTCTGGTACGCAGCGAGGCGCTTGTGCGACTCGGCCAACTGTTCGGGCGTCATGCCTTCGCGGTCCTTGGCGATCATGGCGGTGGCCAGGCGCGTGGTGTGTGCACGGATGTGGCGCATCGCGAACACGAACCCGTACACGCGGTAGAGCCAGGAGAACAGGCCGTTGCCGTACAGGGCCTTGTAGAGCTGGAAACACACTTCGCGGTGCTCGAACTCCTCGGCCAGGTGCCAGCGCCACAGGTCGGCGGCGCGGTCATCGGCACCGTCCAGGAACTCGTCCAGGTCTTCGAAGAAAACCTGAGCCGCCGCGCAGCCCATCGACTCGAAGCCCTCGGCGTAGGCGATGTTGAAGCGCAGCGAGCGCGCCTTCAGGTAGTCGTCGTAGTCGGCCTTGTACTCGGCCTCGATCGGCAACATCACCGCGTACCCCGAGTCCACCAGGTGCTTGTTGAAGGCCAGATGCAGCTTGCAGTGCTGGACTTCCTGCTTGATGAAGACCTCCATCTCGCGGTGCAACTGCGCGTGCTTCGGGTCCAGCACCTTCTTCGCCGCGATCATGACCTTCACGAGGAAGGGCTCGATGTGGGCCGGCACCGTGGAGAAGGCGTTGTAGCTCTGCGCAAATTCGGGGTTGGGCGCCCAGTGAACGGGAATCTGCGAAAAGTCCATCTTCGGAATGCGAACTTTCATGGGGACTCCTTCAGGCGGCGGGAAGCTGTCGCGCCCAATCGCGGACATCTTCGACAAAGAATGCGGGGTGTTCCATCGCGGCAAAGTGGCCCCCGGCGGGCGCCTGCACCCAGCGCTCGATCCGGTAGGCACGCTCTGCGCGGGAACGTGGTGGCGCGGGCACCAGCGGATCGGCGTAGTCGGTGTAGGCCGTCGGCGTCTCGCAGCGCGTGCCGGCGGGCAGCACCAGCATGCCTTCGGGCACCATGGCCGCGTAATACCAGAGCGCCGTGGTGAAGCTGCCGGTCATGGTGTACAGCATGGCATTGGTGATCAGCCGATCCATCGCGAAAACGTCTTCGAAGGAGCGGGTCCGCAGATCGGCCCAGTCATGGAAACGCTCGATGATCCACGCCGCCTGGCCCAGGGGGTTGTCGGCGGCGGCCCAGGCCAGCGACTGCGGACGAACGCGCTGCAGCCCCGAGTAGGCCCCGAGCTGCTGCTGCGCGGCCATTGCGGTCTGCGCCCAGCGGCCCTCGGCTTCGTCGCGTGGCGGCTCGGCATGGCGAAATGCCAGCAGGTTGAGGTGGATGGCCTGGACGTTGCGGCCATGGTCGAGTCCCAGCCACGAGGTCACGGTGGCACCCCAGTCACCGCCCTGGGCCAGATAGCGCGGATAACCGAGCACTTCGGTCATCAGGCGGTTCCACAGCACGGCCGTGGCGCGCTGTCCCAGCGGTTGCCGGGGCTTGCCGCTGAAGCCGTAGCCGGGCAGGCTGGGGATCACCAGGTCGAACGCCTCCTCGGCCTTGCCGCCAAAGCGGCTCGGGAAGGCCAGCGGCTCGATGATGTCCCAGAACTCCACCTGCGAGCCGGGCCACCCGTGCGTCAGCAGCAGCGGCCGCGCCGATGCGCCTTCGCCACGGATGTGCAGGAAGTGGATGTCCTGGTCGTCGAGGCGAACGGTGAATTGCGGGTAGCGGTTCAGTTGCGCGACGGCGGCGCGCCAGTCGTAGCCGGTGGTCCAGCGTTGTTGCAGTCGGTGCAGGTAGTCTTCGTCGCAGCCCAGCGTCCAGCCGCTGCCGGGTGGTGCGGGCGGCAGACGGGTATCGGCGACGCGGGACAGCAATCGGCCGACTTCGGCGTCGGACCACGCCACCTGAAACGGTTCAAGGGTGTGCATGCGGGTGTCTCCTGTCGATGTCGAAAGCTCAGATGGCGCCGCACGCTCGCAGCGCCGCCAGGCGGGCCTGCGGGGTGTCCAGCCATTCCTGGAGCACCTCGTCCGTGTGCTCGCCGATCCGCGGGGGGGCCAGCCGGTAGGCGACGGGTGACTCGGAGAGCTTGACCGGGTTGGCCGCCGTGCGGATGTGGCCGTTGACGGGGTGGTGCAGGGAGACCAAGGTGCCTCTGGCCTGCACATGGGGATCCTGCTCCAGGTCGCCCATGCCATTGATGGGGCCGCAGGAGACTGTGGCAGCGTTGAGCAGGGCCACCCACTCGGCCTTGGTGCGGCCGCGCAGCGCGTCGGTCACCCGCGCAGCCAGGTCGGCGCGGTGGGCCACCCGGGCCGCGTTCTTCGAGAAGCGCGGATCGTCGGACCATTCGGGATGCCCGAGGGCGGCGGCCAGCCGGATGAATTCGCGGTCGTTGAAGGTGGCGACCAGCAGATGGCCGTCATCGGCGGGGAACACGCCGTAGGGCGCGGCACTGGGGTGGTCGTTGCCGGTGCGGCCGAGTTCGCTGCCGCCATTGAACCAGGCGGAAAACGTGTTCATCAAGGTCGCGATCTGCGACTCGAACAGGGACACGTCCACCTGCTGCCCCTGCCCGGTGACCTGCCGCCGCTGGAGCGCGGCCAGCACTCCGATTGCGGCGAAGAGGCCCGCGGTGGTGTCGGCCAGCGGCACGCCGATGCGCGTCGGCCCGGCCCCGGGCTGGCCATCCCGGGGGCCCGTCACCGACATCACGCCGGCCATCGCCTGGACCAGATAGTCGTAACCCGAACGGGGCGCATAGGGGCCGGTCTGCCCGAAACCGGTGAGCGAGCAGTAGATCAGCCGGGGATTGAGGGCCTTGAGGCTGTCGTAGCCCAGACCGTACTTGTCCAGCGTTCCGGGCCGGTAGTTCTCCAGCAGGATGTCGGCCTGGGCGGCCAGCTCGCGCAGCAACGCCGCACCGTCCGGGTGGGCATAGTCCACCGTGATCGAACGCTTGTTCCGGTTCACGGCCTGGCTGTAGGTGGATTCGTCCCGGTCGCCGCCGTTCTCGTCCTTGAGCCAGGGGGGCGCGATGCGGCGGATGTCGTCGCCCTCGCCCCGGCGCTCGACCTTGACGACATCGGCCCCCAGGTCGCCCAGGATCTGCCCTGCAAACGGCCCGGCGATCACGCGGGTCATGTCGAGGACTTTCAAGCCCTGCAGGGGGCCTTGGGCGGGTGCAGCAGTGGTCATGTGCGGGTTCCGGGTCAGACTGCGATCGTGTAGCCGCCGTTCACCGACAGCACCTGGCCCGTCACGTAGGACGCGCCCTGGCCGAGCAGGAACACCACTGGCACTGACACTTCCTCCGGGCTGGCGAAGCGCTTCAGGGCGATCTGGTCCAGGTAAGTGGCCAGCATCTTCTCGTTGCCACGGACCTTCTCGGTCATCGCGGTCTCGACCATGCCGAAGCAGACGGCGTTCGACCGGATGTTGTGCTTGGCCCACTCGCGGGCGGCCGTCATGGCCATGCCGAACATGCCGGATTTGGCGGCTGCGTAATTGATCTGCCCCAGGCTGCCGCGACGGCCGGCGTCCGAGGAGATGAAGACCAGCGATCCGCCGCTGCGGTCGCCGGCTTCGGCGCGCTGGATCATGTGCCGGCCCACGGCCTGGGTGAGCAGGAACGAGCCGGTGAGGTGGACATCGATGACCTGTTGCCACTGCTCGGTGGTCATCTTCTCGATCAGTGCCGGCCGGCCGATGCCGGCGTTGTTGACCAGCCCGTGCAAGGCGCCAAAGTGTCCGACGGCGGTCTGCACGGCCTGCTCGACGAAGGTGGCATCGGTGACGCTGCCGGCCAGCGGCAGGAAACGCTCACCCAGCTCGGCCTGTGCGGCGGCGAGCGTCTGGGCGTTCAGGTCCACGCCGGCCACGCCTGCACCGAGCGCCAGTGCCTGGCGGGCAATCGCCAGACCGATGCCCTGGCCTGCGCCGGTGATGAGGAAGTTGCGGCCCGTCAGGGCCATGGGGTTGTTCACGATGGAAACCTTGGGGCTGTTGGGGGGGCGTTCGTGGGGTCGTTCGTCATGCCGCCGGCACGGGGTCGAAGACGATGAACGCCTGGCGCTCGTCGGTCACGATGCGGGCGCGCACCGCCATGCCGATGCGGACGTCTTCGGGCGCCACGCCCTCGACCCGGGTCATCATGCGGGGGCCTTCCGCCAGATCGACCAGCGCGACGTTGTAGTTCGCGGCCGGCGGTCTGGCGCGCACCACGGTGGTGGCGTACACGGTGCCCAGACCGCTGGCCGGCACCCAGTCGAGATCGGCGTGGCCCGTGCCGGGTTCGATGGCCCGGGGGTAGAAGTGGTGCTGGCCGCTGGTGCGTCCGCGCTGGATCATGAATCGACCTTCACGCAGGAAGGCCTGGTAGTCGGCGTCGGGCTTGATGTAGTCCATGGTGTGTCTGTGTCGTCTCGCGCAGAGGGTGGCGTCAGGGCCGCACCAGCAGTGCCGCGGAGGCGATCGGCCCCCCGCCGTTGCTGACCACGGCCACGCGCGGATCACCGGGCACCTGCCGGGCCTCGCCTTGGCCGCGCAGTTGCAGAACGGCCTCGCAGAAGTGGCCCAGCCCGTGCAACCGCCCCGCCGACAACTGGCCGCCGCCGGTGGCCAGTGGCAACTCGCCGTCCAGCGCGATGCGGTGGCCGCCTTCCACGAAGGCGCCGGCTTCGCCGCGTCCACAGAAGCCGAGCCCCTCCAGCCAGAGCAGACTGAGGAAGCTGAAGCCGTCATAGAGTGCGGCCACATCCACGTCCTTGGGGCGCAGGTCGGTGAGGTTCCACAGCCGTTTTCCGGCGTCCTCGGCGGCAAAGCGCGTGTGGTCGGCCATCTGGTCCCAACTGTCACGCCCGTACAGCGGGCCGCAGATGGCCTCCACCACGATGGGCTGGCTCCGAAGGTCCGCTGCCGCCGAGGGGTGCGAAATGATGACCGCCGTGGCGCCGTCCACCGGCACGTCGCAATCGAACAAGCACAGGGGGGTCGAGATCATGCGCGCCGCCAGATAGTCGTCCATCGTGACGGGCTGGCGGTAGACCGCGCGTGGATTCAGCCCGGCATTGCGCCGGGCGTTCAGGGCGATCTGGGCCAGTTGCTCGCGCTTCAGACCGAAGTCATGGGCATAGCGGGAGGCCGCCAGTCCGATCCAGTTCGACGCCGATGGCGCATCGAAGGGCACCAGCCAGCCGAGGCTGCCGTCTACCCGCCGCGCACCGCCCACCACGCTGGAGCGGGTGCCCTGCGCCATGGACGTGGATTCGGTCATGGTGCGGAAACACAGCACATGCCGCGCCTGGCCCGACAGTACCGCCATGCAAGCGTTGATGATCGCGCTCATTTGCGACGCTTCGCCGCCTGCGGTGTACCAGTTCAGCTCCAGGCGCAGCGCTTCCTTCACATCGGTCAGGGACACTGGCGAAAAGCCCGGGAGCAGCGGCGTATGGCCTGGCCAGCACGCCAGGCCGTCGATGTCGCTGCGGTCCAGGCCGGCATCGTCCAGCGCGGCCAGCACGGCGTCCAGGGTCAGGTCGAGACCGGTTCGACCCAAACGACGGCCGACGGCCGACTGGCCGATGCCCGCAACGATGGCACGCTCGGACTTGCTCACGCTGCAAACAACCGTGCAACTTCACCCGCAGTGACCTGGCGGCCTTGCGCGTTCGAAGGGTTGATGCCTCCCAGGCCGGCCACGCGCGCCGTGTTCACATGCGTGGCCTGCGCACGCAGCGCGGCGACCGTGCAGTTCTCCCGTCCGAGCACCGAGAATGGGTCGTACCGGAACTCGCGCATGGCGTTGAGGTGGGAAATGCCGTGGATCTGTGCGGTGGGCAGGTGCTTGATCGAAGCCCAGAGTGCTTCGGGTGCATTCGGCCACAGGGTGTCGGAGTGCGGGTAATCGCACTCGTAGGTGACCATGTCGGCGTTGAGCGCATCGACGTTTTTCAGTCCGAACTTGTCATCGATGAAACAGGTGATGAAATTGCGGGCAAAGCGCTCGCTGGGCAGCATTCCCTGGAAGTCGGCATGGGTCCACGGGCTGTGGTGCTTGAACGTGAAATCGGAGCGCTCCAGCCAGTAGGGAATCCAGCCGATCCCGCCCTCGGACAGGGCAATCTTCAGGTCCGGGAACTTGGTGCAGACCGTGGAGAACAGCCATTCCGTCGCCGCGTTGGCGATGTACATCGGCATGTTGACGATCCACGCGTCGATCGGCGCATCGGCCGAGGGGTAGGGCGCCGAGGCCCCGGAGCCGATGTGGATGCTCAGCACCAGACGCTCTTCCTCCATCACCCGGAACAGCGGATCCCAGTGGCCGCTGTGGATGCTGGGCAGGCCCTTGGCCGTCGGGTTGTCCAGGAAACTGATGGTGCGCACGCCCATCTTCGCCACCCGCCGGGCCTCGGCCACACAGGCGTCGATGTCCCACAGCGGCAGGATGGCCAGCGGGATGAACCGGCCCGGCGCCTGGCCGCACCAGCCATGCACATGCCAGTCGTTGTAGGCGCTGACCACGATCTTCGCCAGTTCCTTGTCCTTGGCGCCCAGGAAGTAGGCGCCGGCAAAGGTGGGGAAGGACGGGAAGCAGATGGAGCCGAGAATGCCGTTCACATTCATGTCATCGACCCGGGCCTTCAGATCGAAGGTGCCCTTTCGAATGTCCTCGTAGGAGGCAGGTTCGAAGCCATATTCCTCTTGCGGACGGCCGACCACGGCGTTCAGGCCGAAGTTGGGCATGCGCATGCCTTCGAATTCCCACCCATCGCCCTCGCGGACCCGGATCAGCCTGGGCGCCTTGTCCAGCAAGTGCTTCGGCATGTGATCGTGGAACATGTCGGGCGGTTCGACCACATGGTCGTCCACGCTGACGATGATGAGGTCATTCATTTCCATGGCTGTCTCCGCTACCGGCTCGGCCGAGGCCGAAAACTGTTAATGTGTCAGTTTTCAACTTTGAAGCAAAGCATCTGAAGCGTCAAGTCAGCGCCGCTTGAACGATGCCAATCGAGGGAAAACGCTAGTGCCTAATCCACCCCCAACCCATTCACTGCCCGAGGCAACCCGCCTGACCGGCGATGGACTGCTCGGCTTCCTCTGCCCTGTGCGTGAAGGCGACCAGGTCTGGCTGGCCCATCGGCTGGACGGCAATCTGAACGGCCGTGTCTTCGGTGGACAGCTACTGGCGCACGCGGCCTGGGTGGGTCTGGCGAGCACGCCAGGTCGACACCTGAGTTCGTTGAGGCTCGGGTTTCTGCAAGGCGCGAAGCTGGATCCCGCCCTGCGATGGGAGGCCCGGCCGCTGCAGCAAGGCAGTCGCTACTCCACCTTCGAGCTGAACTGCACGCAGTCCCAGCGGATGATCGCGACGGCGCAGTTCACGGCCCAGGTGCCGGGCCAGGGATTCCTGCATGCCCAAGCGGCCCCTCAGGTGCCACCGCCAGAGGATCTGCCCACGCTGGAGGATCTGGAAGCCCACGTCCAGGCACAGACCGGTGAGCCCTGCGCCCTGCAGAGCCGGCCATGGCTGGATCTGCGGCTGATCGACTCACACGAATTCCTGCTGCAGCCATCGAGCCAGCCACGGATACGCTACTGGCTCCGGGTCCGAGATCCCCTGCCGGACGATCCGGCCGTGCACGGCGCGGCACTGGCCTACCTGTCGGACTTCTGGTTCAACTATGCGTCACTGGCGACGCACCAGGGCGTGGCCGGCGCGCGCAGCCAGTTGTACGTGGCCAGCCTGAACCACGCGCTGTGGGTCTATGCACCTTGCCGGGCCGATGACTGGTTGCTGTTCGATGTGCACAGTCCCCGCGCGGGAGATGGCCGGGGGCTGGCGATGGGCAGCCTCTACGACCGTGGTGGTCGCCTCGTGGCGAGCGTGGCGCAGGAGATGGCCTGCTCGCTGCGTGAACCTTGAGCGAGCCGGCTCAGCTCAGCTCTGGACGGCCGGCAGACGCACGACGATGCCGTCGAGCGCCTCGTTCATCAGCAGGCAGCACGACAGCCGGCTGCCCGGCTGGCGCGGCTCGCCGGTGCAGTCGAGCATGGCGTCTTCCATGTCGTCCATCGCCGGCAACTGTTCCAGCCAGGGAGATTCCACGTAGACGTGGCAGGTGGCGCACTGGCAGGCCCCGCCGCAATCGGCGTTGATGCCGGGCAGACCGCGGGTGAGGGCTGCCTGCATGATGCTGGTGCCGAGGTTGGCCTGGAGTTCGGTGCGGGTGCCGTCGGCGGCGATGCAGGTGATCTGGGGCATGGGGGTTCTCGGTGGGGCTCAGAGTGAGCGGCTGATGATTTCTTTCATGATCTCCGATGTCCCGCCATAGATGCGGGCCACCCGGGCATCGACCCAGGCGCGGCTGATCCGGTACTCGCTCATGAAGCCGTAGCCCCCATGCAACTGCAGCAGCTCGTCGAGCACCTTGCCCTGCATCTCCGAGCCGAGCAGCTTGCACATCGCACCTACCTCTGGCGTCAGCTCGCCGCGCATGGCCTTGGCCAGGCAGTCATCGACGAAGACCCGCAGCATGGTCGCCTGCGCCTTGCACTCGGCCAGCTTGAACTTGGTGTTCTGGAAGTCGAACACCGTCTTGCCGAACACCTTGCGGTCGCGGGTGTATTGAATGGTCTCGTCGAGCAGCGACTCGATTGACGCCGCGGCCCGCAGGCCGATGATGGTGCGTTCCCAGGCCAACTGGTGCGTCAGGTAGCGGAAGCCCTGGTTCTCTTCGCCGAGGCGGTTTTCCACCGGCACCCGCACGTTGTCGAAGAACAGCTCCGAGGTGTCCTGGCCCTTCAGACCGATCTTCTCCAGCAGCCGGCCCTTCGAGAACCCGGGGCGGTCGGCCTCGACGCAGACCAGCGTCAGCGCCTTGGCCAGGGGATCGAGCTTGGTGGCGGTGACCATCAGGTCGGCGTTGCCGCCGTTGGTGATGAAGGTCTTCTGGCCGTTGATGAGGTAGTCGTCGCCGTCACGACGGGCGCTGGTGCGCATGCTGCGCAGGTCGCTGCCGACACCGGGTTCGCTCATCGCGATGACGGCGATCAGCTCGCCGCTGACCATCTTCGGCAGCCATCGCTGTTTCTGCGCTTCGCTGCCGTAGGCGACCAGGTAGGGCGCGCAGATTTCGGAGTGGGTGGTGAAGCCGACCGCGGTGGCGTTGACCCGCGCCAGCTCCTCGATCATCACGGCCGAGTGGCCGAAGTCTCCGCCTGCGCCGCCGTACTCTTCGGGCACGGTCGAGCACAGCAACCCGGCCTCCCCGGCGCGGCGCCAGAGGTCGCGGGGCACGATGCCGGCGTGTTCCCAGTCGTGCAGGTGCGGGGCGATCTCGCGCTCGACGAAGCGGCGGGCCTGCTCCCGGAACTGTTCATGGTCTTCGCGGAATACCGTGCGCATGGTCAACGTCCCTGAAACTGCGGTGCGCGCTTGTCCAGCATCGCGTTGACCGCTTCGAGGTGGTCCTCGGTGTGGTGCGCCAGCGCCTGGTAGGCCGCCGACAATTCCAGTAGCGAATCCAGCCGCATGTGCTGGCCTTCACGCAGCAGGCGCTTGGTCATGCGCAGGGCATGGGCCGGGTTGGCCGCAATGCGCTGCGCCAGGGCGTGGGCATGGCCGGCCAGCGCCTCGCGCGGCACGACTTCGGCCACCAGCCCCCAGGCCAGCGCCTTGGCCGCGTCGATCGTGTCGCCGGTGAACGCCATCAGGCTGGCGCGGGGCATCCCGATCACCCGGGGCAGCAACCAGGCGCCGCCGTCGCCCGGCACGATGCCGACCTTGACGAAGCTCTCGGCGAACAGGGCGCCCTCGGCGGCCACGCGGATGTCGCACATGCAGGCCAGGTCCAGCCCGGCGCCGATGGCGTGGCCGTTCAGGGCGGCGATCACCGGGACATCGAGTTCATACAGCGCGAGCGGAATGCGCTGGATGGTGTTGCGGTAGCTCTCGCGCACCTCGTAAGGGCTGCCGGCAAAGATGCCGCCGCGGTCGCGCATGTCCTTGACGTTGCCGCCGGCGCAGAACGCACTGCCTTCCCCGGTGAGCACGAGTACCTTGACGGTCGGGTCACGCCGGATCTGGCGGCACAGGTCCTCGATCTCCTGCATCTGCGCCGGCTCGGTCAGCGCGTTGCGGGTCTCGGGGCGGTTCATGCGGGCGGTCAGCACGCCGCCGTCCCGCTCGATGACCAGGAAGGGTTGCTCGCTCACGCTCATGCGCGGATCTCCTCAAGACGGTGGTTGTCGGTGATCGCCGGCCACAGGCCAGCACTGCCGGTGGCGCAGACCGCACGCCCCAGGCGATCTGCCCAGTGGCTGAGCCCACCAAATTCACTGCGCCAGGACCACAGGCGGCGGGTGCTCTGGTGGAGCGCGTGTTCGTGCGTGAAGCCGATCGCGCCGTGGACGGTGTGGGCCATGCTGGCGGCAACCCCCGCGCCCTCGGCGGCACAGACCTTGGCACAGGCGATGGCCCAGGCGTTCAGGCCGGCTTCCGCTGCCTCGTCGGACAGGCTGGTCGCGAACGCCGCTTCGGCACTGACCGCGACACAGCCGGCATGTTCCGCCATCACCGCGAGCTGGTGCTGGATGGCCTGGAAGGACGCCAGCGGTTTGCCGAACTGCACCCGCTCGGTGGCGTAGGTGCTGCTGAGTTGCAGCGCCGTGTCGAGCGCCCCGGCCATCTGGACGCAGCGCAGCAAGGCGCCGCCGAGCCAGAGGGCTTCCGCATTCAGCGCGGCAGGCAGCGGCGCACGGGCCACGGGCGTGACCGCGTCGAAGTGCAGATCGTCGCGGGGCTCGCCAGCGGTGTTGGTGCGCTCGGAGCGCCGCAGGCCGGAGCAGGGCAGCAGCAGCAGCTCGGGCGGTCCACCGTCCACCGCCACGATCGCCACGGCGTGGCCGACGTGGCGCCCCCAAGGCACGTCGTGCAGCGTGCCGGTGACGCGTTCGCCGTCCAGGCGCAGCGCCGTGCGGGCCGGCAGGCCCAGCGGTTCGTTGCGCGCCGCCAGCCCGCAGTGGCCGAGCAGGGCGTTGGCCAGCAGCGTTTCCGGCAGCGGCAAGGGCAGGTTGTAGCGCCCCGCCGCCCGCACGATGACAAACAGGTCGCTCCATGCGGCTCCCGCGCCACCCAGGGCTTCCGGCGCGGCCGCCACGGCGAAACCGGAGTCTTCCAGCATTCCCCACAACGCCGTGGGCCACTCGCCCGCTTCGCAGGCGTGCAGCAGTTCCTGGGTGACGTGGTCGGCCAGCAGCCGGTCGATGGTCGATTCGAACAAGTCGCGCATGGCTTACCTCAGACCCAGACCGCGGGCGATGATGCCGCGCAGGATTTCGCGGGTACCGCCGCGCAAGGAAAAGGACGGTGCCATCTGCATCAGCGCCGCCAGCACCTGCGCGTGGTCACTGCCGCCGCCGACGGCCGGTGGCACCTCCAGCACCGCCTGCGCGATTTCGGGAATGTCCTGCTCGAAGACGGCGCCCAGATCCTTGACACACGACGCTGCCAGCGCGGGCTGTTCACCCGCCGCCAGCCGTGCCGTGACGGACAGGGACATCTGCCGCAATCCCGCCAGCCGCCCCACCAGCCGCCCGATCTCGCGGGCCTGCAGCGCATCGGGGCGCCGGCCGACCGCGTCGATCAGGGTGTGCAGCAGGGCGATGCTGCTGAGAAACCGCTCGGGGCCACTGCGCTCGAACGCGAGTTCGGCCGTGACCTGGCCCCAGCCCTGGCCCTCTTCGCCGATCAAGGCGTCGGGGTCGAGGCGAACCTGGTCGAAGTACACCTCGTTGAAGTGCGTCCCGCCGGCCAGATCGCGGATCGGCCGCACCGTGACCCCCGGCGCCTTCAGATCGACGATGAACTGCGACATGCCGTCGTGGCGGGCCGCGGTTTTTTCGCCCGTGCGGACCAGGGCGATCATGTACTGCGAGTAGTGGGCGTTGGTCGTCCACACCTTCTGGCCGTTCAGCACCCAGCCGCCACTGTCTGCTTCCCGCACGGCGCGGGTGCGGATCGAGGCCAGATCCGAGCCCGAATTCGGCTCGCTCATGCCGATGCAGAAATACGACTCGCCGCGGCAGATGCCGGGCAGGTAGCGCAGGCGCTGGGCCTCGGTGCCATACCGCAGGATCAGCGGGCCGCTCTGCCGGTCCGCGATCCAGTGGGCGGAGACCGGCGCGCCGGCCGCGAGCAGCTCCTCGATCACGACATAACGGGTCCATGGGCTGGTTTCATGGCCACCGTAGCGCCGCGGCAGGGTCATGCCCACCCAGCCTTGTTCTGCGAGCACGCGGCTGAAGGCCGGATCGGCCCCCATCCACGAGTCGGCCCGCCGCAGCGCAGACCGGGTACTCAGCGTCTCCGCCAGGAACTGCCGCACCTGCTGGCGCACCTGCTCCGCCTCGGCAGGCATGCGGTGGTGGTCGAATGGAATCACAGCCATGGGGGTGCCGTTTCTGCCGGACTCAAGGTCAAAGGGCGGTCTGGGCGTCTGCCGAGGCAAACATCTTATTGATGTCGCCCGAGGTGACCGGCTTGTTCGGATCGCGCACCGGTGCTGCGCCGCCCAGGCCGAGCGCCGGCTCGATGCTGACGTGGGCGGCCTGGGCCTTCAGGGCGCCGACCGTGCAGTTCTCGCGCCCCAGAATCGAGAAGGGGTCATAAGAGAACTCGCGCATCGCATTCAGGTGCGTGATGCGGTTGATCACCTCGTCGCTCAGGTGCTGCGCCTGGCCCCAGAAGACGTTGGCGGAGTGCGGCCAGGTGCAGTCGGAGTGCGGGTAGTCGCACTCCCAGGTGACCTTGTCGATGTTGAGCGAATCGAGGTTCTTCAGGCCGAAGGCATCCTCGATGAAGCAGGTGATGAAGTGGCGGTTGAAGATGTCGCTGGGCAGTTCGGTGCCGAAGTTGGACATCGTCCAGGCGTGGTGGTGCTTGTGGGTGAAGTCGGCCCGCTCCAGCAGGTAGGGAATCCAGCCGATGCCGCCCTCGGACAGTGCCATGCGCAGCTTCGGGTACTTCTTCCACATCGGCGCCCAGATCCAGTCGGCGGCCGAGTTGGAGATCGAGATCGGCATGGAGGTGATCCAGGCGTCGATCGGCGACTCGTCGGACGCATGGGCCGCCTTCACGCCGGTGCCGATGTGGCAGCAGATGACGACGCCGTTGTCCGCACAAGCCTCCCACAGCGGATCCCAGTGGTCGTTGTGGATCGACGGGTAGCCATGCACGGTGGGGTTGTCGGACAGGGTGACAGCGTGGACACCCAGCTTGGCCATGCGCCGGACTTCGGCGGCGGCGGCCTGCATGTCCCACCACGGCACCATCATCAGCGGAATGAAGCGGCCGGGCGCCGCGTTGCACCAGTCGTGCAGGTGCCAGTCGTTGTAGGCCTGGATGGCGGCCAGCGCCACGTCACGGTCCTGGCAGCCCTGGAACCGCTGACCGGCAAAACCGGGGAAGGTCGGGAAGCACAGCGAGCCCAGCACGCCGTTGGCGTTCATGTCCTCGACCCGGGCCTTGATGTCCCAGGTGCCGCGGCGCATGTGCTCGTAGGACAGCGGCTCCATGCCGTACTCCTCCTTCGGGCGACCGACCACCGAGTTCAGGCCCATGTAGCCGGTGGCGCGCTCTTCGAACATCCACACGTCACGGCCGTTCTTCTCCTCGACGCGGGGCTCGCGGCCCTTGAAGCGGGCGGGCATGTGGCGAGCGAACGCGTTGGGCGGCTCGATCGCGTGGTCATCGACGCTGACAAGGATCAAGTCTTCGAGTTTCATCGGGGCCTCCGGGGGGCTGAACAGGCCACAAGCGGGCCGTGTGGGTGGGTTGCTGCCCCGGATGCTAGATGCTTAGTTGTACAGAATCAATGAAAATGTTTAGTTTATGGTTCTCAGCGGGGTGTGGGCAGGGTAAATCCTCATCGGCCTTGATCGATCCTGATGGGTTCTGCTCAGAACAGCGCCGCCGTTTCCAGCCGATGGCCCAGATCGCGCAGCGCCTCGCCGATGCGCTCGACCTCGGCGGCATCGCGCTGGCCCCGGATCATGACGGCCGAGACCGTGTAGGCGATGTTGGCGGAGGGGTCACACACCGGTGCGGCGATGGCGACCACGCCCATCGCGAAGTAGCCGTCGTCGATGGCCCAACCCCGGCGCCTGGCCTGGTTGACCTCGCGCACATAGGTGTCGAACGACAAGGCCCGCGCCCAGCGGATGGCGTCGAAGGCGGTGCGCAGCGCCTCGTCGGACAGCCCCAGGCGCCCGACGAAGAGCCGGCCACTGGCGCCCATCAGGATCGGCAGGCGCTGGCCGGCCGGCATGTCGATGTGCAGGTCGGTCGGGCTGGACTCGGCATGCACCAGCACGATCCGGTCCTGGCCCATGCGCCGCCACAGCGTCACCGTCACGCCGAAGCGGGTGGCCAGCTCCAGCAGCAGCGGGGCGGCCAATTGCAGGCGCTGGCCTTGTGTCACCAGTTGCTCCACCAGCCGGGCCAGCCCCAGACCGGCCGAGTAGGTCTTGGACAGCGGGTTGAAATCCACCACGTCCTCGGCCACGAGGGTGCGCAGGATGTTGAAACAGGTGCTGGAATTGATCGACAGGTGGCGGGCGATGTCCACGGCCCGCTCCGGCGCGCCCTTCTGGGTGAGGTAGCGGAGAATGCGCACCGCGTTGACGACCGGCTTGACGATCACGCTGCCCGTTGCGCGGGGGGGGCCGCCGGCGTCGGTGGTCGGGTCGGTGATCTGCGCGTCCGCGTCGGCAGGGGTCGAAGCTGGTTTCATGGGTCAAGGCACTCGCACGGGATCACGCGTTGGACAGATCGTTCTGAATTCAGGATGGCATTCTTGTGGCTGAATTCCGCATCAATATATCGCAACGGCTCTGAGGTTTGCGCTCCCTTGAAATGCCTGCACCAGCAATCTGCATCAGACCGACTTGCGCGGCGCCAATCCGCTGAAGCTGGCGGTAGACAGCATGAGGCGCTGGCCTGCATTCTTAAGAAGAACCAAAGCTAAACAGCAGAGTTCAAGGCGGAAGCGGTAAAGCTGGTGCTGGAACAGAAGCTGTCGCACCAGGAGGCCGCGCAGCGGCTGAGGCTTCATCCGCGAGTGACCGGATCCAGTCTGATGAAGACTCGCCCTCATCCCCGGCGAGGCAGGGCCCGCATGCCCCGCACGAGGTCGGCGGCCTGGGCCTTGACGTACACCGAGGTCACCCGCAGGTCCGAGTGCCCCAGCAGGCTCTGCAGCACCTGCGGCTGCATCTGCTTGATCGCCTCGTTCGCGAAGGTGTGGCGCAGCCAGTGGGTCGAGGCTTTCAAGAACTCGGCCGCGGGAGGTGCCCCCTCGCGCGTGGCTGCCGCGTTCGCCACGTCCCTAAAAAAGCGCCGCAGCAGCCGGTAGATCGCCGAGCGCTCCAGCGCACCGTACCGATCGGCCTGAGCAGGGCGCTCCCGGTCCACGAACGGCACCCCCAGCGCGTCCAGATCACGCCTCGGCGGCGGGCGCCTGAGGATCCCGATCAGAGGTCGCCACGCCTGCAGGTGTTCAGTGCGTAAGGCGTCTTGAAGCGCACCGCCAGTGGACACCGCCGCGTCTGCTTCCAGGTCACCGGTGGCCATGCGCTCGCCCGCAGCCGTGATCGGCCGACTGTTGGGCACCTGCACCCGATTCACGGCTTCCTCGAACCCCACCCCCACGGCGTCCATGTCCGCGTGGTGCCGCTCCATCAAAGCCTTGATGTCATCGAACACCATCACCGTGCGCAGCTTGCCGCCCTTGCCGATCACGTCCAGCAGCCACGCGGACTCCCCGTCCACCAGTTCCCGCCGAAAACCTTTCATCCGGGTCGTCGCCAGCTCCGACAGCCGCAGCCCCGTCGTGCTCGCGAGGTCGAGCAGCAACTGCAGCCGCCGCCGCGCCGGCGTGTCCGGCCGCTCCCGCAGCACCGCCATGGCAAACGACCACTGGGCCTCGTTCAACGACCGGCGCACGTCGATGCTGGGTTTCACCAGCCCCAGCGTGCGGCCCAGGCCGGACATCGCGTTGGCGCGCAGGTAACCCTTGTCGTGCATCGCCGCGAACAGCCCGCCGAGCACCGCGAACTCGTGGCGCTGGCTGTTGCGCCCCAGCGGTCCCCGGAACGGTCGCCATGCGGCGTCTTCCCGGCGCACCTTGCGTGGCTGCACCCAGTCCGGCGGCGGTGCAGCGACAAACGCCTGGTAAGCCTGCAGGTCCGGCTCCTGCAGCGACGACAGCGCCTTGCGCCGCACCTGCAGGCACCAGCGGTAGAACCGCTCGGCGATGCGGGCGTAGTCGCGCCGGGTCTGGCCCTGGTAGCGGCTCAGCCACTGCTGGATGGCCTGCACGTCGGTCTGTGCGCCCCAGACGTTGGTGTCGGGCGCGCGGAACAGGCCGTCGCGTCCGGAGAGCGCATCCGGGAGGGCCACGTCCATGACCGGGACCGCGACCGGCGACCGCGCCAGGTCGCGCTGGCGCAGCCGTGCGAGGTCGCTCTCGGGCCGCAGCGCCGAGTCCCGAATCGCCTGACCACCGGTTGGTGCGCCCTGCTGCGCGATGGGCACGAGCCACGCCACCAGCCGCGCGGCGCGCACCGCACCCAGCCTTGATACCGTGCGGTGCCAACGAAAACCCTGCAGGTTGATGGTGCGCACCAGATCGCCCAGCGACTGCACCCCCACCCGGGCCAGTTCGCGTGGCAGGCCCGCGCCCAGCCAGAACCCGGTCTCGTCGTCCAGCCGTGCTTCGCGGGCCAGCACGCGCTCCAGGGTGGCCAGCGCGTCGATCACGGCGCGGCGCTGCGCCGGGGTCAGGCGTGGATTCACCTCGGGGTGAGCGGTCTCGGCCAGATGGGCGTGTGCCGTGGCCGAGAGGGCAGGGGCGGACGCAGGGGAGAGGGCAGGCATGGATGCCGACGCTGGCGGTGCGTGGCCGAACGCCTCCCCATAGAGGTCGACCCACTCGGCCTGCGTATAAAAATCTTCCTCGATGCCCGAGGCACCGCACTGCGCGGACCGCCAGTCGTCCAGGGAAGGGGCGGCGGCGGCAGTGGAGGCCGTTGCTGTTGGCGGCAAGGTGTCCCGCCGTGCCCCCCGGGCCGGCACGAAGTCCGGCAGCGCGCGCAGCGCCGGCAGCGCCACCGCCAACTCGGCCGCGCACGCCTGCCTCGCCCCGGCGTGTTCGATCGCCTCGACCACCTGGCGCAGGCGGCTGACAAAATGCCGCCGGTCGCTCGGGCCGCCCGAGAACGCGAGGTAGCGCGTCCAGGCCTGCTCCAGTTCGACGCCGTCGAGCAGCGCGCGCAGGAACGCGAAGTGGTGACGCCCGAGGTGACCAGCGTGTTCGTGCAGCAGCCGGGTCTGGGTGCCGCGTGGACGGCCGCGTGGGCGGTTTGGCGTCACGGTCACCCGGCGAGGGTCGCGACCTCGAAGCCCACGATGTTGCGGTCGACTCGGCTGAACTCCACGCCGATCAGGTGGATCGGCTCACCCCGGCCGCGGTACTTGTCCGCATAGCCCCGGTCGCGGATCTGCGCGAGGGCCTTGCCCTGGGGCACGAGTTCCACCACCTTGAACTCGAACACCCAGACTGCCCCGGCTACCAGCACCGTCATGTCGATGCGGCCCTTGTTCGTCGAGTCCTCGACCCGGATGTCGAGTCCGAGCGCGGCGAAGTGGCTGTAGAACACGCTGGCCCAGTAGCCCTCGAACTGGGCAATCGGACTGTTGCGGTACCAGTCGCTCGGGATGCTGGCGAAGAAGGCGTGGAACAGTTCGCGCAGGGCCGCCACGTCGCCAGCCTGCAGCACGCGCCACAGTCGGCTGATCTGCGCCTCGGAGGCGGCGGCGTCGCCCATGTAGTGCTTGAGCAGGCTGTCGTTGATGCTGGCCTCCACCTCCAGGTTCGGGTACTTGAGCGTGAACTCCATGCGCCCCGGAATGGCATGCACCTGGCCGATGGTCAGATAGCCAGCCTGGAACAGCAGCGCCTCGGGCTGCATGGTGTCAACGTCGAAGGTGGACAGCAAGGCCTCGCTGGCCACGATGCGACCCAGGTCCGGGGTGAAGATCCGGCGCTCGGCCAGCAGGTTGACCAGGAAAGTGGGCGTGCCCGTCTCGAACCAGTAGGGGTGGAACTCGCGCCGGTCGAACAGCCGCAGCACATCGAAAGGGTTGTAGACACTGGTGCCGCGCCAGTTGTAGCCGTTGTACCAGCGGCGGATCTCCTCGCGGTCCAGCCCTGGCAGCTCCGGCGCGAAGACGGTGTCGATGTCCTCATCGGTGTAGCCGCACAGCGCGCTCCAGCGCGGGTCCAGCGTGATGTCGACCAACTGGTTCAGACCTGAGAAGATGTTGACCTTGCTGAACTTCGATACGCCGGTCAGGAAGACGAACTTCAGGTGCGGATCGGCCCCCTTGAGCACCGAGTACAGGTTGCGCAGCCCGTCGCGCATCTCGGCGGCCCGGGTCGGATCGGTGATGTTGTCCAGGATGGGCTTGTCGTACTCGTCGACCAGCACCACCGCCGGCGCCCCCTGCGTCAGGTGGGCCTGCTCGATCAGGTCGGCCAGGTCATCGGCCGTGTCGTCAGGGTCAATGTCGATCGGACGGGGCAGGCCCAGGGCGGCGCGATTGCGGCGCAGGTTGCTCTGGATGCGCCGGTCCAGCTCAGCCCGGCTCTTGAGCATGCCATCGGCGAAGCTGATGCGGATGACCGGATGGCACCGGGACCAGTCCCAGCGGGTCTCGGCGGCCAGCCCCTCGAACAGCGCGCGGTTGCCCTCGAAGAGTTCCTTGAAGGTGTCGACCAGCAGGCTCTTGCCGAAGCGGCGGGGACGGCTCAGGAAGAAGTACGAACCCGACTCGATCAGGTCGATGGCCTTGCCCGACTTGTCCACGTAGTAGCAGCCCTGGTCGCGCAACTTGGCCAGGGTCTGGATGCCGACGGGCAGCTTCTTGCGGGGCAGTGCGAGGGCGGCGGGGCTCATGGGGCAAGTGTAGTGGGGGCGGGCGGCTGGCGAGACGGCGTCAGGCCGGGAAGTTGCGGTGGGCGCGACCGCGACGATCACGTCGGCCGAGGCCGTAATTGCTTCATTTTCTTAATTTGCTTTATTATTTGCACTTGCCTAAAATCGAAGCATGGGCATCAACATCAGCACCCCCGTACTCCTGCGCCGTATCGCGCAGCTCGAAGCGGCCGTAGGGCGGCTCAGTGAGGATCTGGGCAGCCTTCGATCGGCGGTCAGCCTCCAAGGGCTGCCATCAACGAAGGTTCCTGGCGTTCGATCGCGTGTGGCACACACCAAGGTGCCCGCTGCGACTACTCCTTCGCCACCACTGGCTTGCGGCGGCCTGGCCGGGGCCACGGCGCGTGGGGAAGCCGCCCGAGTGCAATGGGTCAAGGATGGCCTCGTCGTGTCCGGGGAACAGCTCGCGCAGGCCTGGGGGCTCACGCGCCAAGCCTTGGCGCCGGCAGCGGACCGGGGCGAAGTCTTCGCAGTGAAGATCGGCAACCGGCTGTACTACCCGCAAGCGTTCCTGGATCTGGATCGCGAGACCGTGGCCACCGTGTGCCGCGCGCTCGGCGACCTCGGTGCCAGCGAGAAGCTGATGTTCTGGCTGCGCGAGCACGGCGCCTTGGGAGGCAGGGGCATCGCCGTCGCCCTGGATGCCGGCGTTGCGTTGGCCAAGGTGGAACGGCTGGCCGCAGCCTGGGCGCGCGAGCGAGGAGCCGCGCGTGTCGCTGCGGCTGCCTGAGCCCGGGACTTTCGAGCAGCTACTCCGGCCCGTCAGGATCGAAGTAGCGTCGCTCGTCAGGCTGAGCCGGTACCCGGCCACCGAACCCTACTGGTCGGCAGGTGTCTACCGATTCGATGATCCGGATCCGGGTCGCATCGGTGAGTTCGGAACCTGCTACACCGCCAGCTCGATCGAAGTCGCTTTCGCGGAGAGCGTGATCCACGCATCGGGGCGGTTCGTTGATGGTGCCTACGAGGTGCCATCTGCCGAGCTGATCGAGCGCCCGGTCGTGCGATTCGCTTGCGACCGACGCAAGACGCTGGTCTTGGCCGACCTGACGGGGGCGGCGCTCAAGGCACTGGGTCTGAACAACGACATCAGTGCGTCTGCCGACTACGCGGTCAGCCAGGCTTGGGCGCAAGCGATTCACGATGCCAATCCCCGATGGCATGGAATTCGGTATGTGTCACGCCAGATGAACAAGGGCTTCGCCTACGCGATCTTCGAGCGGAGCGGGCTGCAGAAACTGCATGCGGAGAAGTTGACGTCATCGCAGGTCGATGCGCTTTGTGATCGGTTCAACGTCACTGCGGTGTGACGGTGCAGCCTGCGGCTACCTCTGACTGAAAGGCAATGTGCCTGCCACCCCTCACCCCTTGTGGGGCAGGGCGGCAGCGGGGCTACATGGGGCAAATGTAGTGGGGTGGACGGCTGGCGAGACACCGCCCAAGCCGGGAAGTCGCGCCGAGAGTGCTCAAGGCCTGTCACGTCGGCTGGCTGGGGTCGTGCCGCCTCTGCGGGGCTCAAAAAGCACCCTGTCAATCTGGCAGGTAGGCGATGAAGGTATTTTTCTGACGCCCTGAGAAGAGTAGTTATCAGGTCGTTATTTTACACGGATAAATCTAACCCCAGCAGCGCGCGCGATATGCGACACCCAGCCCGGGTTGCTTGGGCTTTGTTGCACAACCCCACCAAGGGTGAGTTTCCCCTGACCCCGGACGGAGTTACGCCACAGCCCGCGTCACCGGGGTGCCCAGGTGGGTGAAGCGGTTGAGCACCGCCGCCCGCACCTGCAACTCCACCACCTGTCGCTCGA
>JBEEMX010000004.1:0-23298 GCA_041192465.1 Pseudomonadota bacterium
ATCGGCTCAGACACTCTGGATCATCCCGCCATCGACGCGCACCACGCCGCCGGTCATGTACGACGCCCGCGCGCTCGCCAGAAACGCGACCACATCCGCGTATTCCTGCACATCGCCCACACGCCCGATCGGGATCGCCGCGGTGCTGTCGGCCTGCACCTGTGCAAGATCCTTGCCCTGCCGCTGCGCGGCCATCTCGTCCAGGAACTGGATGCGGTCGGTGGCGATACGGCCGGGCACGACGATGTTGGCGGTGATGCCGTCACGGGCCACCTCGCGGGCCAGCGTCTTCGACCAGCCGACCAGCGACAGCCGCAGCGCATTCGACATCGCCAGATTGGCAATCGGCGCGACCACGCCCGACGAGCCGTCACCGCGATCACGCTCAGCACCATCGCCTGGAACTGCGCCAGCCAGCGCTCGGGCGACTGGCCGGCGGCCGTGCTCGGGGGCGGTCCCCCGGTGTTGTTGACCAGGATCTCGACCGGACCGAAACGCGACTCGATCTCGGCGATGTTCGGTTCGATCTGCGCCAGATCGGCCAGATCCCAGGTGAGCGCCAGCGCCTGGCCTCCGGCGGACTCGATCTCGGCCACGAGGGCGGTCAGCCGGTCCGTGCGCCGGGCCGCCACGGCCACGCGGCAACCCTCGGCGGCCAGTGTGCGGGCGATGGCCGCACCGAGCCCGCTGCTGGCGCCCAGCACGAGCGCCGTCTTGTTCTTCAGTCCCAGATCCATCGGATGCTCCGGTTCACCACGCGATGACGCGATCGGCCCGCGCCCGCGTCGATTCAATCAGCCGGGCGTTCGGCTCGTCGGTCGAGGCCACCCAGGCACGGGCCACCTCGGCGCTGCGGCCGAACTGCACATGGCGGGCGATCAGGCGCTCCAGCCGCAGCGCGGGATCGACGTCCACGTACCACGCGGCATCCAGCAAGGCGCGCACGCCGCCCCACGCGCCCAGACGCGGGTCGTCCAGCAGCAGGTAGTTGCCTTCGGTGATAACCAGCCGGGTTTCGGCAAACACGGGAATCGCGCCCGCGATCGGCTCCTCGATCTCGCGGCGGAACTCGGGCGCCAGCACGGTCTCGCCCGCCGGTTGGTCGCGCAGGCGGCGCAGCAGCGCGACGAAACCGGCGCTGTCGAAGGTGTCGGGCGCGCCCTTGCGTTGCGCACGACCGAGACGGGCCAGTTCGACGTTGGCCAGGTGGTAGCCGTCCATCGGCACCACCTGCGCCGTGCCCGGGTGGCGCGCCTCCCAGGCCGCGAGCAGCGCGGCGGCGAAGGTGGACTTGCCCGCCCCCGGCGGGCCGATCAGGCCGAGCAGCACACGCCGTCGCCCATCGGCGAACAGCGCGTCAAGGTGGTCCAGACAGGCAACAGGGATGGTGGGGGTTTGCATGGCCCGATTGTCGGCGAACCGGGCGGGCTGCCGAGGTCACAGGGTTTCGCAGCGCTTGTACCAAAGCCGGATCCACTCCGGCAACGCTTCCGCCGGCATCGGGCGGCCGATGAAAAACCCCTGCGCGATGTCACACCCGGCGGCGCGCACGAAGTCCCAGTCGGCCCGGTCCTCCACGCCCTCGGCCACCGCGGTCATGTCGAGCTGGTGCGCCATCTCCAGGCTGGCGGTGAAGATGGCACGCTGGGTGGCGTGATCACGGTTGCCATGCACGAAGCCGCGGTCGATCTTGAGTTCATCGAACGGGATGTCGCGCAACTGCGCCAGCGACGAATGGCCGGTGCCGAAGTCGTCGATCGACAGGCCGATGTGCTTGAGCCTCAGCCGGGTGAGGATGTCCATCGGCACCCGGGCGTCGCGTGTCAGGCGCGACTCGGTCACCTCCAGCATCAGGTCGGCCAGCGGCACGCCGTGGTGCGTGGCCTCGCGCAGCACGAACTCCGGGAAGTCCAGCCGCGCCAGGTTGTCCATCGAGACGTTGACCGCCACCCGCAGCGCCATGCCCGCCGCCCGCCAGCGCCGCGCCTGGGCCAGCGCCTGCGACAGCACGTTGCGGGTGAGCGCGTCGATCTGGCCGCTGGATTCGGTCACGGCGATGAAGCTGTCGGGATACAGCAGACCTTCGGTCGGATGCCGCCAGCGCACCAGCGCTTCCACGCCGACCACCGAACCGTCGGACAGCGCCACCTTGGGCTGGTAGTGCAGCACCAGCTCGTTGCCACGCAGGGCACGCTCGATCTCTTCCGGCCGGCGCGTGCGGGCCGCCCGGTGGATCTGCGCCGGCACGAACCCGCGCCAGCGCGCCACCAGATCGCTCAGAGTGGCCGATGGCACCGGCTTGTGCAGGTGGCTCAGGACATGGAGCTGGTAGGCGCTGGCGAGCTTGGCCGCCGTCTCCAGCACGCGGGTGTCGGCACCGCTGATCAGCGCCAGCGCACCGGCGTAGTGCTGTTCGGCCAGGTGGCGCATGAACTCGACCCCGTCCATGCCCGGCATGTTCAGGTCGAGCAGCAACAGCATGGCCGAGGTGTCGCGCCCACGCAGCCGCTGCAAGGCCGCGGCACCGGAGGTGCAGGACTGCACCTGCGGGACACCCAGCGTGGCGAGCTGGCGCTGCAGCACCTGCAACTGGAACGGATCGTCGTCCACGAGCATCAGCTCGGGTTCGGCGCCGCGGGGCAGCAGGGTGTCCAGCACCGCCGGTTCGTCGTCCAGACGCGCCACCAGCAGCGCCAGCTCGCTCTCGAAGCGCTGCAGCAGGGCCATGACCGCCACGCCGTCGCCCCGATGGCACGGGCCGACGACATCAGGCGGTGTCCCAGCGCGCCCACCTGTGGCCAGTCGGTGCGGGCCACCGCCGTGCGCAGCACCTGGGCCGTGGCCCGCGTCGAGGCGAGGAAGTCACGCCGGAAACTGGCCAGCATCACCGAATCGTCCCCGATGAGCTGCGCCAGCGCCGTGCTGTCGAACACCGGCAGCAGCGGGGTGTCGGCGGGCGGTGGCACCACGGTCCCCTCTGGCACCCCAGCCAGCCAGCGCGCCAGCGTCGCACCAAGCTGGTCCAGCTGCACCGGCTTGCTGAGGTAATCGTCCATGCCGGCGGCGCGGCAACGCTCGGCCTCGCCGCTCAAGGCGTTGGCGGTCAGCGCGATGATGGGCAGCCGCCGCTGGCCCGGCAGTTCCTCGCGCCGCACGGCACTGGCGAGTTCGTAGCCGTCCATGCCGGGCATGTGCAGATCGGTCAGCAGCAGGGCGTAGCGTCCGCTGCGGGCGCGCTCCAGCGCATCCAGCCCATTGCCGGCCACCTCGGCCGCCAGCCCGAGCAGTGAAAGCTGGCGGCGGATCACCTTCTGGTTGATGTCGTTGTCCTCGGCCACCAGCACCAGGCGGCCCTGCAGGCCAGGCTCGCCCTGGTCGGGCGCCAGTGCACTGCCCAACGGCACGCTGGCGGCGAGGTCCATCGGTTCCGGCACGAGCCGGCTGGCAGCCAGCGCCACCGCCTTGAGCAGCGCGGCACAGTGCAGCGCATCGTGGTCGAGCACCACCAGCCCGGGGCCGAGTACCCGCGGGTTGCGGCGCTGACCCGGCGCAAGCCAGACCCAGCGCAGCCCCGGCGCCCCCACCTCCTCGCGCAGCCGGTCCAGCGTGGTGTCCAGCGGCTCGCGGGACTGGTCGGTCTGGCACAGCACGATGGTCGAGCGGTCCGGCGGCAACCCGGTCAGCGCCTGCCGCAGGGGGTCCAGCGCCGGCCAGCACTGCACCTGAGCGCCCGCGCCCGCCAGATAGGCACACCAGTCCAGGGCCTGCTGCGCGTCCCCCAGCACCACGTGGCAGTGCAGCCCGGACAGATCGTTCACCCGCTCGGCCGACGCCAGCAACTGCGCCGGCACCGTGTCGCACCGGTGCATCGGCAGGGTCACCGTGAACACGGCGCCCGCCCCCGGCTGGCTCTCGACAGCGATCTCGCCACCAAAGGCGCTCGCCAGACGGCGGCAGATGGACAGCCCGAGACCAGTGCCACCGTAGCGGCGCGAGGTGCTGCCTTCGGCCTGCTCGAACGGATCGAAAATCCGGGTCTGGGCCGACAGCGGCAGCCCGACCCCGTTGTCGCACACCTGCAGGCGAAATCGGTCCACGCCATGTGCCTCGACACGCACCCGCACCTGGCCGGGTCGTTCGAGTCCCGCCGAGAACTTGATGGCGTTGCCCACCAGGTTATTGAGGATCTGGCGCAAGCGCACTGCATCGCTGCTGATCCAGTCGGGCAGCGTCGGATCGACGAACACCTGCAGCGCCACGCGCCGAGCCGCCGCCACCGGCTGCAGCGTGTCGCACACCCCTTCGGCCAGCCGCAGCAGCGCGACGGGCTCCGACTCCAGCGCCAGATGCCCCGCTTCGATCTTGGAGAAATCAAGGATGCCATCCAGGATGCCCAGCAGCGCGAAAGCCGAATCGCGGATCGTGTCGGCCAGATCGGACTGGTAAGGCGTGAGGCTTGACTGCCGCAGCACATCGACGATGCCGACCACGCCGTTCATCGGCGTGCGGATCTCGTGGCTCATGGTGGCCAGGAAAGCGCTCTTGGCTTCGTTCGCCGCTTCGGCGGCCTGCTTGGCCAGCGCCAGCTCGGCCGTGCGGCGGGCCACCCGGTCCTCCAGGTGGTGGAGGTGCAGCTCCAGCGCCTGGGCTTGGCGCCAGCTCACCATCCAGTGGGTCGCCGCCCGGCCGAGATCGACCAGGATGCCGCGCTGCGCCTCGGTGAGCTGGCGTGGCTGGCGATCGAGAACGCACAGCGTGCCGATCTTGTGGCCGTCGATGTCGATCGGCACCCCGGCGTAGAACCGCAGATTCGCCGCCCCGGTGACCAGCGGGTTGTCGGCGAACCGCGTGTCCAGCGTCGCGTCCGGCACCTCGAACACCGTGTCACCGAGGATGGTGTAGCCGCACAACCCGGACGCACGGTCGGTCTGCGTGAGAGGCAGCCCCAGGACAGCCTTGAACCACTGCCGGTCCGCGTCCACCAGACTGACCATCGAGATCGGACAGCCCAGCGCCAGCGCCGCACTGCGCACCAGCCCATCCAGCACCGGATCGGCCGGGCTGTCGAGCACGTTCAGCCCATGCAGGGTGCGCAGACGCGCGGCTTCATCAAGGGGTTTCGGTGCCGACGTCATCTGCAGCTCTCATCTTGTTCTTGTGCCAGTGTCGCAACACGGCTTCCAGGTCATCCCACGCCCGCACCACCTGGTGACCGGGCACGGTGCGCGCACGCACGTCGAACAACATCACCTCGGTGACCGGCGCCACGCGGGCCAGGTGGCGCACCACGATCGGTGCATAGGCATCGTCCACCGACAGATCCAGCAGCAACAGATCGGCGGGCTTGCGCATCGAGCACAGCAGTGCATCCACCACCGAATCACTCGACTCGACCAGCACACCTGGAACGACCTGCGTCAGTACCGCCCGCACCAGTGCATGCCGCCCCGCGACCCCGACGACCAGCAGCACCCGACAGGGCAAGGTGGCAGCGCATTCCGACGAGATCTGAGGCATGCCACGACTCTAGGCGGGCGGCCTGTCCCGGTCTGCGGGGAGTTCTGGATGCGTGGTGGCAGGAACCCGCGCCACGGCGGGCACAAAGTCACGGCTCCGCTGCATCGATCAGGCCGACCCGGATGGCGAGCCGCACCAGCGCGGGCACATCCGCCACGGCGAGCTTGCCCATCAGGCGGCTGCGGTAGGAGTCCACCGTCTTGGGCGACAGGTGCAGCAGCGCGCCGATCTCGGTGCTCGACCGCCCGCGCACCACCAGCTCGGCGATCTGCCGCTCGCGCACCGACAGCGCATCGATCGCGGAGGACTCGTCGCGCGTCGTCAGGCCTTGCACGGCCAGATCGGCCACCTCGGGGCTGAGGTGGCGGCGGCCCTGCAGCACGGTGTCGATCGCGCCCATCAGCTCCGCCGACGACGAGCCCTTGAGCACGTAGCCCGCGGCCCCCAGCCGCATCGCCTCGGCCACGTGCCGGGGTTGGGCCGACATGGTCAGCACGATGGTGCGGGTTGGCAGGCGGCGCCGCTGCAGCTCGGTGAGCAGCTCCAGCCCGGAGCGTTCGCCAAGGTGCAGATCCAGCAGCAACAGCGCCGGCGCGAGCCGCTGCAGCTCCGCCAGTGCCAGCGTCGGATCCCCCGTCTCGCCCACGACCTGGTGACCACCTGACTGCAGCACGGCGCGCAGACCGTCACGCATCATGGCGTGGTCGTCCACCAGATAGACATCGGTCATGGCGCCCGGCCCTCCCAGCGCAGGGAGACCTCGGTGCCGCCGTCGCTGGCGTGGACCACCGCAAAACGCGCACCGATGGCAATGGCCCGTTCGCGCATGCCGACGATCCCGAGGTGCCCGGGCCGGCCGTGCAGCATCGGCGCCGGAATGCCTCGACCATCGTCGATCACGCGCAGGTCGAGTCCCCCGTGCCCGGTCGGCGCCGACAGCAGCACACGGATCAGGCTTGCGCCGGCGTGCTGGCGGGCATTGGCGATGGCCTCTCGTGCCACCATGAAGAAGCCGTATTCCACGTCCGCCGGCCAGCGCCGCGCTACCACGTCGTCGCCCGCTTCGACCAGCACGTCCGCCCCGTTGTCGGTGGCGACACCGGGCAGCACCCACGAGCGGATCTCGTTGTCGATCGCGGCGGCCAGCCCTTGCTCCTCCAGCAGCGGCGGGCGCAGATCGGCCAGCACCTGTCGCACTTCGCGTACCGCCTGGTCGAGCATTTGCGCGATGCGGTCGCAGGCGAGATTCAGGCCATCGGGCATTGATGCGCCGAACGAGGCCACGGCCACTTCCAGGTGGAGCCGGATCACGGCCAGGGTCTGCCCGACCTGGTCGTGCAGCGACTGCGCCACGCGCTGGGTGGTCTCCTTTTCCTGCTCCAGCAAACGCCGGGTCAGCTCGGCCAGCTCCATCTGGTAGGTCAGCACGGCCTTCTCCGACGCACGCCGCACGGTGATGTCCCGCAGCACCTGCACGTGGCGCTGCGCGTCCAGCGACCGCATGCTGACCTCGGCCGGAAACTGCGTGCCATCACGGCGCCGGTGTTCCCATTCGTCGAGGTGGGTACCACCCGCCGGCAGCCGCAGCATCTCGCTGTCGAGCCGCGCACGTTCCTGGTCGGCCAGCAGGTCCGGCAACGACAGCCGCAGCAACTCGTCGTGCGCGTAACCCAGCATGGCCAGCGCCTGGGGGTTGGCGTCGAGGATGCGCAGCGTGCGGTCGATCAGCAGGACACCGTCGGCCAGTTGTTCGAACACCAGGCGCCGGTAGGCCTCGGACTCGCGCAGTGCTTCTTCGGCACGTCGGCGCTCGGTGATGTCGAAGGTGGTGCCGGCCATGTAGGTGGCCCGGCCCTGCGCGTCCCACACCGCCTGGCCGTGTGTACGGAACCAGCGCCACGCGCCATCGGCACGGAGCAGGCGGAACTCCAGTCCGTAGGGCACCCGCTGGCTCAGGTGCGCCGTCAGGGCGTGCCGGAAACGCGGCAGGTCGTCCGGATGCAGGTAGCTTTCCAGGTGCTGCAGGCTGCACTCCGGGGGTGGCGCGGCCTGCCCCAGACCTTCCCAGAATTCGGTCGCCACGACCAATTCCCCAGTCTCGGCGTTCCAGTCCCAGACTTGCCCCTGGCGCGCCGCCAGCCGGTAGCGCAACTCGCTGACCTGCAGGGCACGTTCGGCGGACTTGCGGGCCGTGATGTCGGTGAAATAGATCGACAGGCCCTGCGGCGACGGGTAGATGCGGTTCTCGAACCAGCGGTCCCAAGGCTTGAAATGCTCCTCCAGCACAACAGGCTGCTGGGTGCGCATGGCCTGCTCGTAGGCCAGGTGGAACGGCTGCCCGATGCCCTCGGGAAACTCGGTCCAGATGTTGCGGCCGATCAGGTCGTCCGGGTGCTCGCGGCCCAGCAAGCGTGCAGCCTGCTGGTTGAGGTAGGTGTAGCGCCAGTCCTGGTCCAGCGCGACGAATCCGTCGTCCACCCGCGCCAGCACGTCGCGCAGCACGTCCCGCGCCTGCCTGGCCTCGGCCAGCGCCGCCTGCCGCTGCTGCGCCAGTTCGCTGCGCTCGGTGATATCGCGGGAGATGCCGAACAGGCCCGTCACCTGCCCGTGGGCATCGCGCAGCGGCCCCTTGGTGGCCAGGAAGGTCATGCGGCCCTGGGCGGTATCGAGCACCTCCTCGAAGGTCTCCGGCCGGTCCTGCTGCATGACCTGCTGGTCATTGGCGCGGAGCATCGCCGCCTGGTCCGCCGGAAAGACGGCGGTGTCGTCCAGCCCGATCACACGGTCCACCTCCAGTCCCGCCAAGCGGGCGGCAGCCCGGTTGACCAACTGGTACCGCCCCTCGCGGTCCTTGGCGAAGATGGCGTCCGGCGAGCCGTCCGCCAGTGCCTGCAGCAGGGCCTGCGACTGCTGGTGGTGCTGCCAGACGGTCCGTTCGCGGTCGAACGCGCGGTGCAGGCGCTCGACACCCCGCGCCATCAGGCCGTAGAGCAGCACCGCCGTGACCCCCACGAACCCCCAGCCCTTGACCAGGCCGGCCAGCACCCGCTGCTCCGGGTCTGCCAGCAGCAGCGCAACCACGGAGTCGGACAGGCCGATCCACAGCGCCGACACCACGACGTACCAGCCCACCACCCGCCGGACATCGGCGAACGATTGCCTGCGGGCGTCCGAGTCGGTGGGAGACGGTGCGGGCACGGTGTTCATGGAAGCCCCCTCAGAGGATGCGGGCCGCCGTATCGAAGTCCAGACGCGGTCCGCGCGGGCGGTTGCCGGCCGGATCGGCATGACCCAGATTGACCAGCAGATACGACTGGAAGCGCCCATCCGGGAAAAACGCCGCGTCCACCTTGGCGCGGTCGAATCCGCCCATCGGCCCGACCCCCAGTCCGAGCATCCGTGCCGCCAGGATCAGGTAGCCGCCCTGCAGCGTGCCGCTGACCCGGCCGGTTTCAGCGGCCATGGCCGGGTTGTCGGCAAAACGCTGGGCCGCCCCGGCACCACCGGACGGGAACTGCGTCGGCAGGTGGGTGTGGAACGCGGTGTCGAGGGCGAGGATGGCCGTCACCGGCGCGGCCATCGTCTTGTCCACGTTGCCGGGCGACAGCGTCGGCTGCAGCAGTGCCTTGGCCTCGGCGCCACGCACGAACACCAGCCGCATCGGCTGGCAGTTCATCGAGGTCGGGCCGAACTTGCAGAGGTCGTAGAGCGCGTGCAGCACCGCGTCGGTGACAGGCTGTGCGGTGAAGGCATTGGCCGTGTGGGCCTCGAAAAACGTCTGGTCGAGTGCGGTGGAATCGAGCGGTGTGGTCATCAGGCAGCGTCCAGTCAATGGAAGCCGCCGAGATTACAGGTTCCGGCCAATTCCCCACACGCCCAGGGGGCCTTCGCGAACCCGAAAAGCCGGCAGCACCACCCGGAACACCGAGCCCTTGCCCGGCACGCTGTCGATCAGCAGCTCGCCGTCGTGGCGCTGCACCACATGCTTGACGATCGCCAGCCCCAGCCCCGTGCCGCCGGTCTCGCGCGAACGGCTGCTGTCCACGCGGTAGAAGCGCTCGGTCAGGCGGGGGATGTGCTCGCGCTCGATGCCCGTACCGGTGTCGGTGACCCGGAACTCACCCGTCCCGTCCGGCCGCACCGACCATTGCGCCGTCACGCGACCACCGGCCGGGGTGTAGCGCAGCGCGTTGCTCACCAAGTTCCAGAACGCGCTGAACAGCTCGGACTCGATCCCGCCCAATTGCGCCGGACTGCCGGATTGCAGCTCGAAATGGTGCTGATCCCGGTCCGAGGCGCGGGCACTGATCTCGATCTGCGCCAGCAACTCGCCCACGTCGGTCCAGGTGTCCGGCAGTGGCCGCGGCGCGCCTTCGATCTGCGCCAGCGCCAGCAGATCGGTGACGAGGTTGCGCATGCGGTCGGTCTGCTGGCGCATCAGGGCGAGCACCCGCTGGCGCTCGGAACCGGTCAGCGGCAGATCCGCCAAGGTTTCGATGAAGCCGGCCAGCACGGTCAGCGGACTGCGGATCTCGTGCGAGACGTTGGCGACGAAATCGCGGCGCATGCGGTCGCTGCGCTCGCGCACGGTGATGTCCTGGGACAGGACGAGCTTCAGCGCATCGCCATAGGGCCGCACCGTGACGAACAGCATCGCCTCGCCCCGCGGACTCGGAAAGCTCACGCCCTCGTCAAACCGCTCCGCCTGCAGGTACTCGACAAACGCGGGCGAGCGCACGAGGTTGGTCACCCGCTGGTCGCGGTCGCGCTGTACGTCGAGCCCGAAATGGCCCGCCGCAGTCTGGTTGATCCACTGCAACTGGTCCTGCGCGTCGAGCAGCAGGATGCCGTTGGGTGACGCGTCGATGGCGGTGAGAAAGGTCGCCAGCCGATGCGCGTGTTCGGTCTGCCGGACATCCGCGGCGCGCAAGGCCCGTTCAACCCGCGCCCCGATCTCGCCGAGCGTGCCCGGCAGATCGGGCGCGTCCTTGTCGCCCATGCCGGACGCCGTCCAGCGCAGCAGCACGCGCTGGCGCCGCCACATCTGCGAGGCCGCCACCGTGGCACCAAACGCCAGCAGCAGGCTCAGCACCAGGGCGATGGTCATGCAGCGGCCTGGCTGGTGGCACCGGTGGTCGTCGGCCGGGCCAGCCGATAACCCGCACCACGCACCGTCTCGATCAGGTCCGAGCAGCCGACCGGCGCCAGCGCAGCCCGCAGGCGCTTGATGTGGACATCGACCGTGCGTTCCTCGATGAACACATGGTCGCCCCAGACGCGGTCGAGCAACTGGCTGCGGCTGTGGACCCGCTCCGGGTGCGTCATCAGGAAACGCAGCAGGCGGAACTCGGTCGGGCCGAGCGCGACCTCCTCGTGGCCGTGCCAGACGCGGCGCGTGGCCGGGTCGAGCCGGAGCGGGCCAGCGTCGACCGGCGTGTCCAGCGCCTCGGGCAGCTTGCGGCGCAGCACCGCCCGGATGCGCGCCAGCAGCTCGCCGGGCGAGAACGGCTTGGTCAGGTAGTCGTCCGCCCCCGCATCCAGCCCCTGGATCAGGTCGCGCTCTTCGGAGCGGGCGGTGAGCATGATGATCGGCAGCTCCCGGGTGCGCACGTCACCGCGCCAGCGCCTCGCCAGCGACACACCCGACTCGCCCGGCAGCATCCAGTCGAGGATGACCAGCTCCGGCAGTTGCTCCGTCACCAGCCGCACGGCGGCATCGGCCGTGCCGGCGACCCGCACGTCATGGCCCTCGTAGCGCAGGTTCAGCGCAATCAGCTCGGCGATGGCCGGCTCGTCCTCGACGATCAGGATGCGTCCCATGGTCATTCGTCCCGGTTCACTGCACCACCGTCTCGACGCTGTCGAGCGGCGAGTGGCGCACGTCGGCGCCCTTGACGATGTAGATCACCTGCTCGGCGATGTTCTTGGCGTGGTCGCCGACGCGCTCGATCGCCTTGACGACGAACACGAGGTCGATGCTGGCGGAAATGGTCCGCGGGTCTTCCATCATGTAGGTGATGAGCTTGCGCATCAGGCCGTCGAACTCGGCGTCGATCTCGTTGTCCTGCTTGATGACCTGCAGCGCCTGCGACGCATCCAGTCGCGCAAAGGCATCGAGCGCCCGGCGCAGCGAGGTGGTGGCCAGCGCCGCCTCGAACGACACGTCGGCCACCGGCAGGCGGCTGGACATGCCCGTGGTCATCAGGCGCTGCACGGTGCGGGCGATGCGCGCCGCCTCGTCGCCGACGCGCTCCAGGTTGCCGATGGTCTTGGACGTGGCGATCAGCAGGCGCAGGTCGCGGGCGGTCGGCTGGCGCCGGGCGATGATGGTCGAGAGATCGCGGTCCATGTCGATCTCCATCTGGTTGACGCGGTGCTCCTGGCGGATGACCTGGTCGGCGGTTTCGTGGCTGAAGTGGGTCAGCGCGTAGACGGCTTGCGCGACCTGGGCTTCGACGAGACCGCCCATTTCGAGCACGCGGGTGGAGATGCCGCTGAGTTCGGCGTCGAATTGCGTGGAAAGGTGCTTGTCGCTCATGGGGTGTCCTGGAAGGCGTGGATCCGAAGGCTGCGCGGACTCAACCGAAACGGCCGGTGATGTAGTCCTCGGTTTCCTTGCGCCTGGGCTTCATGAAGATGTCCTGGGTCGCGCCGTACTCGATGAGTTCACCGATGTACATGTAGGCGGTGTAGTCCGAGACGCGGGCGGCCTGCTGCATGTTGTGGGTGACGATGAGGATGGTCACCTTGTGCTTGATCTCGCCGATCAGCTCCTCGATCGCGCCGGTGGCGATCGGGTCGAGCGCCGAAGTCGGCTCGTCGAACAGCAGGATCTCCGGGTCGGTCGCCAGGGCGCGGGCGATGCACAGGCGCTGCTGCTGGCCGCCGGACATGGCGGACGCCAGATCGTGCAGCCGGTCCTTGGCCTCGTTCCACAGCGCCGCGCTCTTCAGCGCCGCCTCGACCTTGTCGTCGAGGTAGCTGCGCGATTTCTCGCCCCGCACCCGCAGCCCGTAGGCCACGTTTTCGTAGATCGACTTCGGGAACGGATTCGGCTTCTGGAACACCATCGACACGCGCATGCGCACCTCGATCGGATCGACGTTCCGGTCGAGCACGTCGATGTTGTCCGGGTAGAGGTGGATGCCGCCGCCACCGTAGCGGTGGCCCGGGTACAGGTCGTGCATCCGGTTGAAGCAGCGCAGGTAGGTCGATTTGCCGCAGCCGCTGGGGCCGATCAGCGCGGTGACCTTGTGCTCGTAGACAGGCATCGAGATGCCTTTGAGCGCCTGGAAGTCGCCGTAGTAGAAGTCGAGTTGCTTCGATTCGGCCTTGAGCGTCGGGGCGTTGTCGGGCAGGGTGATGGTCGAGGCCATGGAGGGTTTCCTGGTTACCACTTGATGTTCTTGCGCAGGCGGTAGCGCAGCCAGATGGCCACGCCGTTCATGCCCAGCGTCATGAAGACGAGCACGAAGCTCGCGGCGGCGGCGTTCTGGTGGAAGGCGGGGTCGGGGCGCGAAGTCCAGTTGAAGATCTGGATCGGCATCACGGTGAAGGGCGAGAACATCCAGTCGAACAGCCCCGCCACGTGGCCGGCCTCGTCGACCGAGAGCGGCACCGGCGGCAGGAAGGCGATGAAGGTCAGCGCACCGATGGTGATGATCGGCGCCGTCTCGCCGATGGCACGCGACAGGCCGATGATCACGCCGGTCAGGATGCCGGGCGTGCTGTAGGGCAGCAGGTGGTCGCTGACAACCTGCCACTGCGACGCGCCGCAGCCATACGCCGCTTCCCGCACATGCTGCGGAATCGCCCGCAAGGCTTCGCGGGTGGTGGTGATGACGATCGGCAGGATCAGCAGCGCCAGCGTCAGCCCCGCCGTCAGGATCGACTGGCCCAGCCCGAAGGTGTAGACGAACAGCCCGAGCGCCAGCAGCCCGTAGATGATCGACGGCACGCCCGCCAGGTTGGTGATGTTCAGCTCGATCACGTCGGTGAACCAGTTCTTGCGGGCGTATTCCTCCAGGTACACCGCCCCGGCGATGCCCAGCGGCACGGCCACCAGCGCGGTCAGCCCCATCACCAGGATCGAGCCGACCCAGGCCGACAGGATTCCCGCCTGCCCTGCGCGGCGCGACGGGAAGTTGGTGAAGAAGTCAGCGTCCAGCCGACCGAAGCCGGTGAGCGCCATGTCGGTGAACAGCGCCACCAGCGTCAGGATGCCGACCGCCAGTGCGGCCAGCCCGAGCACGCCGAACAGCATGTCCCAGCGTTTGTGCTTGCGGATCAGGGCGCGCAGGCTGGCCAGATAGGTCTTGCGTGTGTGTTCCATGGGGAGATCCTCAGTCCGTACTCAATACGATTCGCGGAAGCGACGGCGCAGCCAGTAGCCCGCCAGGTTGAACACCAGCGTCACGGCCATCAGCGTCAGGCCCGCGGCGAAGATGGTCTGGTAGCCGATGCTGCCGTGCGGCAGGTCGCCGAGCGCCACCTGCACGATGTACGAGGTGATGGTCGCGGCCGGCTGGGTCGGGTCGAACGTGAGGTTGGGCTGCATCCCGGCAGCCACCGCCAGGATCATGGTCTCGCCCACCGCCCGGGAGATGCCCAGGATGTAGGCCGCCGCGATGCCCGACAGCGCCGCCGGCACGACAACGTTCAGCGCCGTCTGCAGCCGCGTGCCGCCCATCGCGTAGGAGCCTTCGCGCAGGCTCATCGGCACCGAGCGCATCGCGTCCTCCGACAGCGACGAGATGTACGGGATGATCATGATCCCCATCACGATGCCGGCCGACAGCACGTTGAAGCCCGGCAGCTCCGGGAACACCTTCTGCAGCAGCGGCGTCACGAACAGCAGCGCGAAGTAGCCGTAGATGATGGTCGGGATGCCCGAGAGCAGCTCCAGGATCGGCTTGAGCGTTTCCCGCGTCTTGTGGCCGGCGAACTCGGACAGGTAGATGGCGATCACCGTGCCGAGCGGGATGGCGATCAGCAAGGCGACGACCGAGCTGGTGAGCGTGCCCGACAGCAGCACGCCGATGCCGAAGTGGGCGTCCGAGAACAACGGCGTCCACTGCGTGTCGGTCAGGAAATCGACGATCGACACGGCCTGGAAGAAGACCAGCGATTCCTTGACCAGCACATAGACGATGCCCAGCGTGGTGAAGACCGACACGCAGGCCGCTGCCAGCAACACCAGCTCGATCGCCTTCTCGCGGCGCTGGCGTCGGGCCTTGGACGCCGCGTATTCGGCCAGTTTCGCCGCCCCAGAAAGGGCCGGCGCTGGAGTTGCGTTCATCACATTCATCCCGTCGTCCGGGGTTGCGGAGGTGGCGGACATGCGCAGGGTCTCTCTGCCGCTTACTTGGCTTCGCGCGCCTGCAGCGCCTCGATCGTGATGCCGACTTCGGCGACGCCGCCGAACACGGTGCCCTTCTTGCCCTTGGCGAGGTGCTCCAGGTTGGTGGTGTACGCCTTGGCGGGCAGCGGCACGTACTTCACTTCCTTGGCGATCTTCGACGCGGTCTTCATGTAGTAGTCGACGAACTCCCTGACCTCCGGCTTGCCCATCGACTTGGCGTTCACGTAGATGAAGATCGGGCGGGCCAGCGGCTGGTAGGAGCCGTCGATCACCGTCTGTTCGCTCGGCAGCACGCCCGGCTTGCCCGCCTTCTCGACGATCGGCACCGCCTTGAGCTTCGCGGTGTTCTCGGCGTAGTAGGCGTAGCCGAAGTAGCCGAGCGCGTTCACGTCGTTGGCCACACCGGTGACCAGCACGTTGTCGTCTTCGGATGCGGTGAAGTCACCGCGGCTGGCCTTGGCCTTGCCGTTGATGGCTTCGGTGAAGTAGTCGAAGGTGCCCGAATCGGCGCCCGCGCCGAACAGCTTGATCGGCGCCTTCGGCCAGGCCGGATTCACCTGGTCCCAGGTCATGACCTTGCCTTGCGCGGCCGGCTCCCACATCGTCTTCAGTTCGGCGACGGTGATCTGTTTCAGGAAGGCATTCTTCGGATTGATCACGACGGTCAGCGCATCGAACGCCACCGGCAGCTCGAAGTACTCGACACCCGCGGCCTTGCAGTCGGCGATCTCCTTGGTCAGGATCGGACGCGAAGCACCAGAGACGTCGATCTCGTCGCGGCAGAACTTCTTGAAGCCGCCGCCCGTGCCGGAGATACCGACCGTGACCTTGATGGCGCCCTTCTTCATCTTCTGGAAGTCTTCGGCCACCCCTTCGGTGATGGGGAACACGGTGGACGAACCGTCGATCTTGACGACCTGGGCCTGGGCGACGGCGGGCAGCACGCCAGCAGCGGTCACGAGAGCGGCACAGGCCAGCTTGATTGCAGCGTTCATGGAAAAGCTCCGGTCAGAAGGATGGGATGCAGGCCAATGTAGGCAGAAGCTGTGAAAGTTTCGTGACACCCGGCGTCACAGAAACACCCCGCGCTCAGGCACCGGAGCTGAAGCGGTAGCCGATGCCACGCACGGTGCGGATCACGTCGCCCGCCCCGGCGTCTTCGAGGCAGCGGCGCAGACGCTTGATGTTCTGGTCCACGGTGCGGGCATCGACGGCGCTGCCCTCGCCCCACACGGTGTCGAGGATGTGCTGGCGCTCGATGGCGTGGTCAGGTCGGGCCATCAGGCACTGCAGCAGCTTCAGCTCCACCGGGGCCAGTTCGACCGGCGTGGTGCGCCCCTGCCGGTGGACGGTGATCAGGTGCCGCTCGGTGTCCACCACAACCGGCCCGGCGCGCAGGTGCCGGCTGTCCTCGGTCAGCAGGTGGGCCACCTCGCCAGCCAGGTCTCCGGGTGCATCCAGGTCGATCAGCACCACGTCGGGCCGCACCTCGCCCGCCAGCCGCCGCGCCTCCACGGCCGAGGCCGCCAGCACCGGCAAGAAGCCCGCAAAGCGGAAGTGCGCCGCGAACAGCTCGCGCAACACCACATCCTCGACCACCACCAGCACCGTCCGAGGGGACAGGCGCGGTGCGGGCACCACAACGTCATGCAGGGACATCGATTCCACCCAATCACCGACAAGAAGCGGTCATGGTCGCGCCACCGTGTGACAGCGTTTTGACAATGCCGAAATGGGTACGCACGCAAGCCCGTGGAAGTCAGTGGAAGTTCGTGGAATAGTGCGGGCCCATGACCACACATGTCCTGATCCTCTGCACCCACAACTCGGCCCGCAGCGTGCTGAGCGAGGGGATGCTCAACCACCTCGCCGCGACGCTCGGCCGCGATGTCCATGCCCACAGCGCCGGCAGTGCGCCGAGCGGCAGGCTCAACCCGTTTGCACTGCAGGCCTTGAACGCGGCCGGCATCGACACCTCGGCGTACCGGAGCAAGTCCTGGGACGAGTTCACCGGCCCGGATGCCCCGCCGCTGTCCATCGTCATCACCGTGTGCGACTCGGCTGCGGCGGAAAGCTGCCCGGTGTTCTTCAGCGGTAACCACGGCGCCCCGCCCGCGAAGGTCCACTGGGGCTACCCGGACCCATCGAACGCCGAAGGTGGCGACGCCGGCAAGGCCCGCGCTTTCGAGCTGACCCGGCAGGCGATCGGCTACCGGATGCTGCAGTTGCTCGCGCTGCCGCTGGAGACGATGGACCGCGCTGCGCTGCAAGCGGCGCTGGTCGCCATCGGCCGGAGCTGAGCCGATGCCGACTTCCACGACCACGCTTTTTCGTCACCTGAGCGCCGAAGCCCTCGGCACCGCGCTGCTGCTGGCCATCGTGATCGGCTCCGGCGTCATGGCCGAGCGGCTCTCGGGCGGCAACGTCGCGGTGGCGCTGCTGGCGAACACGGCGGCGACGGTCGGCGGGCTGTACGTGCTGATCGAGGTCTTCGGCCCGGTCAGCGGCGCGCACTTCAATCCGGCCGTCAGCGCCGTGATGGCGTGGCGTGGCGAGCTGCCCGCCACGCGCTTGCTGCCCTGCGTGCTGGCGCAGCTCGTCGGCGCCGTGGCAGGCGCGTGGCTGGCCCACGGCATGTTCGACTTGCCGGTGCTGCAATGGTCCACCAAGGTACGCAGCGGCACGGGCCAGTGGCTGGCGGAAGCGGTCGCCACGGCGGGGCTGCTGCTGGTGATCCTGCGCGCCGGGCCGGGCAAGGCATCGTCGCTGGTGGCGGCCTACATCGGCGCGGCCTACTGGTTCACGGCCTCGACCTCGTTCGCCAACCCGGCCGCCGCCTTCGGGCGCATGTGGAGCGACACCTTCGCCGGCATCGCCCCGGCGAGCGTGCCGGGGTTCATCGTGGCGCAGTGCGCAGGGGCGGTCCTGGGCGTTGGATTGGACCGGCTGCTGGGGCGTACGACCCCCACACCACCGCCCCGAGCACTCAGCGGCAGTCCACCACCTTGAACTCCACCCGCCGGTCTACCGCGTCCTTCAGGTCGTCGCTGCCGATGCCGACGAGGTTCTCGCGCCAGCCCACGCCGGCCGTCTCGATGCGGCGGGCCAGCGCCGGGTTGGCGGCTTCGAGCTGCTCGCGCACCGCGGCAGCACGCTGGCCGGACAGCGCGAGGTTGTAGTCCTGCGCCCCGGTGCGGCTCGAATGCCCCACCACCTGCAAGCACGACGGCGCCTCACCCGCCTGCCGGGCGATCTCGCGCAACCAGTCGGGATAGGGCTTGCTGATGGCGGAGTCGGCGATGTAGTCGGTCTTGCCTGGCGCGAACAGCAGCTTCACGCCCATGGTGCGGGTGGCCAGACCCAGCGTGACGATGCGGGCGAAGGCATCGCGCGAATCCTCCTCACGGCCCGAGCGGACCGAGGCCAGGTAGGTGCCGACCAGCGCCTGCATGGTGTCCGCGCCCGGCAGAGTTTCCGCCGAGCGGTACAGCGTCAGCGCCCGGTCGTAGCTGCCGGCGCTGTAGGCCAGGCCGGCCTCGTCCAGCCGGGCGATGGGCACGGTGCGCTGGCGCTCCGTCAGCGGCGCAGTGCCCGCGGTGGTCGTGGTGCCGGCCTGTGGCGGCGGCAGGGTGAACGGGCTTTCGCGGTAGAAGGCCACCGGTGTGCCGTCCAGCGTGCCATCGGCCACTGCAGCTTCGCTGCGCACCAGCGTGCGGCCGTCCTTCAGGCTGACGAAGCGCAGATCGAGCGTCAGGCGGTCCGTGGCGCGGCGGCCATCGGGCAGCGTGGCGGCGGTCAAGATCGTGTCCAGGCGCACATCGCTCACCGCCGCCGCCGCGGCCGTGAATGGCACCAGCTCCAGCCCGCGGTGCTGGCTCTTGAGGTGAACGGCGATCAGCTCGCGCACGCGCACTGTGGTGGCCGTCTGCTGCCGGCTGGTGGCATCGAGCACGGGTGCCACGTACACCCGTGTCGTGCGGTTCAGCCACCGCCCCATGCCGCGCTGGTCCTCCATGCGGCGCACGGCATCGTCAGCGGCCATGCCCACCGCCTGTTCCAGGGGCAGATCGGTGGTGATGGCGGGCGGTGGCGGCGTGCTGCAACCGGCCAGCGCCAGCAACACGGTGCAGGCAAAACGGACGAGGTGGCGGGGGGGCATGGTGGCAGCTCCGGGGTCAGTGGTCTGGGGTGAGGGCAATCGGGCGCCAGCTCATTCGCAGGCAGGGTTGCGGTCACGCTCGGCGCCGGTAGGCTCCAGCGAACGGCGGCGCAACCAGTCGATGCAGGCGTCAGAGGGGGTTTTCTTGCCAGCAGCAGCAGGTGACCGGGCAGGCTTGACCACCTCGGCCGTGCGTTCGGGCTTGGGCGGTGGTTCAGGTGCGGGTTTCGGTTTGGCGATCTCGGGCACGGCCAAGGGCGTGGGTGGAGGTGGCTCGACCTTGGCGAGCACCGGGGGTGCCACCTGCACCGGCTCGGCGGCCTTGGCGGCCGGTGCCTGGGGTGGTGGCACCTCGGGCGGTGGTGCGGGCTGTCGGTTGATCCACAGCACCGCGAACACCGCCGAGAACGACACCAGCAGCCCCACCAGTGTCACCACCCCCGTGCGGTCGGGCCTGGCAGGCGCAGGCGGCGGCGCGGACGGTGGAGGCGCCACCACCGGCTTCGGCTCGGCGACGACCGGTGCGTGGTGTTCCGACCAGCCCAGCGCCATGCGCAGCGCCGCAACGCTGCCGAGGCGGTCCGCCGGCTTGAGCGCCAGCGCGCTGCGCAGGGCACGTCGGCGCAGCGGATCGGTTTCGACCCGCTCCAGCTCGACCCAGCAGCCCGGTGCGTCCGCCTGACGGCGCGACAGGCTGGGCGGTGCCGAGCCCGTGAGCAGCCAGTGGGCAAGGGCGGCGATGCCGTGTACATCCGTCCACGGGCCAATGGTCAATCCGGCGTCACGGCCGGCGTCGGTCTGCTCCAGCGCCAGCCAGGGTGACAGGGGCTGGCGGTTCGGGTCGGTGTCCGGCAGAGGCAGGCACCACGCACCGGTGTCCAGCACGCGCACCCGCTCCGGGATCAGATTGCCGTGCAGCTCGCCCAGGCGGTGCAGCGGCTCGACCGCGCTGCACAGGGCGTGCAACCCGGCGTCCACGGTGGCGCGCCCCGGCCAGCCGGGCCCGTCCTCGGCCACCTGACGCAGCGTGCGACCGGTCATGGGCGTCAGACAGACCCAGGCCGTGCCGTTGTCCTGCCCCTGCGCCTCGATGCGCACCAGCGCCGACGGCGCCAGCCGGGCCAGATCGGCGGAGCGACCAGCCTGCGCCCAGTGGCCGGTCAGCCGCGTCCAGCGCGCCAGCCAGTCACGGAAATCGGCCTCGGCACCCGGCAGCGGTACCACCTCCGCACCGATGCGCCGGACCAGCCCGACCGGGCAGCCCTCGCGCACCGCCACGGCACGGCCGCTGTGGCGCTCTTCGGCGGCGTAGTCGAAGCCGTCGAGGTCGTCGCCCAGGCAAGCGGTGACCACATAAGGGCCCAGGCAGGCGCCCGGTGACAGCGGGGTCGGGAAGGCTGAAATGGGATATTGAGATGGCATGAGCGGCTGGATTATGGAAACAATGCCCTGATCTGACCTTGTGCATGGAACTTTTTCACACGCTGGCTTCAGGATTGGCAAAGTTTCGAATGGATCCCGCAATGAAAAATTTGACCGGCAACACCGTCGCAGAGGCACTGGACACTGAACTCGGTGCGCCGGGCCTGTCGGCGGCAGTGCGCGCACGTTGCCCCTACGTCTTCGCTGGACTGGCGTGCCGGGCGCCTCTGGCACGGCGATACCGCGATCGATCTCGTCTACAACCGATTGACCGATTTCTACTTCGACCAGCGCCGGTCTACAGCACTTGCTGCTGACGCACTGACCTGCCACGGACCACGGCGTCGGTAGCCAGACTTCGGTAGGGGGACTACCGCGCTTCAGGGAGGCAAAATATGGCCATGCGCCCGAACAGCCTCACCCCCACCTCCTGCCCCGCCCACACCGGCCGGGAGCATGTGCCAGTGCCTGCACGGGCCTGCGGTCGGCGTGCCCACCACACGCGGCGCTACGTGACCACGCTCATTCACATGGCGTGGATGACGGACGCCAGCGCGCTGCCCCGGTTGCAACTGCGCGCCCGCAAGCACGGCCACGGCAGCGCCCTCGGGCTGATCGCGCTGGCGCGGACGCTGACCTCACCAGCTCAACGCAGGCAGGCAAGCATCTGCGCGACCGCTTCCGCGGTGTAGCCTGCCTCGACCTGACAGGGCTGGGTCAATTGAGCGAGCAGGCCACGCCTGCCTGACTTTCTCACCAGCGTCGAGCTTTCCTCATTTACTTCGAGTCACGCACAACCCCGTTCAGCACCTGCTCGGCTTGCTGATCCGCGTGGTACGAACTGCGCACCATGGCCCCCACCGCCGCGTGCGAGAACCCCATCTTGTACGCCTCGGCCTCGAACATCTTGAACGTGTCCGGATGCACATACCGCCGCACCGGCAGGTGGTGCCCCGACGGCGCGAGGTACTGGCCGATGGTCAGCATGTCGATGTCGTGCGCCCGCATGTCGCGCATGATCTCCAGGATCTCCTCGTCCGTCTCGCCCAGGCCCACCATCACGCCGCTCTTGGTCGGCACGTTCGGGTGCAGCGCCTTGAACTTCTTCAGCAGGTTCAGGCTGAACTGGTAGTCCGACCCCGGCCGCGCTTCCTTGTACAGGCGCTGCGTGGTTTCCAGGTTGTGGTTCATCACGTCCGGCGGCGCGGCCTTCAGGATCTCCAGAGCCCGGTCGTCGCGTCCCCGGAAGTCGGGCACGAGGATCTCGATCTGCGTCTGCGGCGACTGCTCGCGGATCAGGCGGATGCACTCGACGAAGTGCGCCGCGCCACCGTCGCGCAGGTCGTCGCGGTCCACGCTGGTGATGACCACGTACTTCAGCTTCAGCGCCGCGATCGTCTTGGCGAGGTTGGCCGGCTCGTTCACGTCCAGCGGGTCGGGGCGCCCGTGGCCGACATCGCAGAACGGGCAGCGCCGGGTGCATTTGTCGCCCATGATCATGAAGGTGGCCGTGCCCTTGCCGAAGCACTCGCCGATGTTCGGGCAGCTCGCCTCCTCGCAGACCGTGTGCAGCTTGTGCTCGCGCAGGATCTCCTTGATCTCGTAGAAGCGCGTGCTCGGCGAACCCGCCTTGACGCGGATCCAGTCCGGCTTCTTCAGCGTCTCCGCGGGCACGATCTTGATCGGGATGCGCGAGGTCTTGGCCTGGGATTTCTGCTTGGCCGTGGCGTCGTAGGGGGCTGGGGACTGCGGATCGTGGGACATGCGGGGGGCCTTGGCGGTCAGGGGCTGAGCAGCCGGCCGAGCTGTCCGCCCAGGTGCGCGGCCACCTCGCCGGGGTCGGCGTGGACGCCGAGTGTAGCCAAATCGACCGTCTGCAACCCTGCATAGCCGCAAGGGTTGATGCGCAGGTAGGGCGACAGGTCCATCGCCACGTTGAGCGCCACGCCGTGGTAGGTGCGGTGGTTGGCGACCTTGATGCCCAGCGCCGAGATCTTGCCCAGCCCGCGGAAGGGGTCGCGCGGATCGACCGGCCCGCGCAGCGCGCCATGCGCGAACGGATCGTCCAGCCGCACGTAGATGCCCGGCGCGCTGGCGACGCGGTGGCCGGTGACGCCGAACCCGGCCAGCGTGCGGATCACGGCTTCCTCGATGCGGTAGACGTATTCCTTGACGTAGATGCCCTGGGGACCGATCCGCTTCAGGTCGATCAGCGGGTAGGCCACGACCTGCCCGGGGCCGTGGTAGGTGACCTGGCCGCCGCGGTTGGTCTGCACGATGTGTACGCCCTCGGGCGCGAAGACGTGTTCCGGCTTGCCGGCGATGCCCTGGGTGTAGACCGGGTCGTGCTCGCAGAGCCAGAGTTCGTCGGGCGTGTCGGGCGTGCGGGCGTCGGTGAAGGCGCGCATCGCGGCGTAGGTCGGCTCAAAGGGCACGCGGCCGAGGGCACGCAGCAGCGGCGAGGCGGGGGCGTCGGAGGTCATGGACGAATTTTCACACTCTTGTGCATCCGATCCGCGATGCCCTGCGTAAGGAGATCTGACCGGCTGAATATCCCCGCGACCGGCCAGCCCAACCGCACCACCAGGAGCTTCACCATGACCCTCGCCTTCCGCACCGCCCGCCCCCGCCTCACCACCCTGGCCATCGCCGCCGCACTGACGCTGGCCACCGGCCTGAGTCTGGCCTCCAGCCACCGTGAAGCGCCGTTCATCACGACCGCGCCCAAGGTGGACGCGACCGACTTCTACCTGTTCCGCAGCTACGAAGCGAACCGCAGCGACTACGTGACGCTGATCGCCAACTACCAGCCGCTGCAGGACGCCTACGGCGGCCCGAA
>JBEEMX010000005.1:0-20809 GCA_041192465.1 Pseudomonadota bacterium
CGGCTGGAACACGCCACCGGCGAGCGCATCGGCGCCCGCGCCTGGGTGCGCTTCGAGCAGGACCGCGCACCGCTGGCCTGGCAGGCGGCGCGGGTGCTGCAACAGCAACTGCTCCACCACCTGGACCCCGCCTCATGAGCGTTGCCATGCCCCGTCCCGGCCCGCTGCTCGGCGACTATCCGATGCGCCAGGCGGCACCGCGTGTACCGTGGTTCGGCGGGTGGCGGCGGACGGCCGACCCTGCGTCCGACCCGGTGCAGCGCATCGCCACCATCCGGGCGCAGCAGGGGCGCTGGGCGGCCCTGAGCGAGCTGGAATTCCGCGCCCACCTGCGCCGCCTGCGCGGTCGGCTGGCGCGCGACGGCTTTGGCGGTGCGCAGCGGGTGCGGGCGCTGGGCTGCGTGGCGGCGGTGGCGCAGCGGGTGCTCGGCCGCAATCCCTACGACACCCAGCTCGTCTGCGCCGAGGCATTGCTCGACGACCACCTGGCCGAGATGGCCACCGGTGAAGGCAAGACGCTGGCGGCCGGACTGGCGGCGGCGGTGGCGGCGCTGGCGGGGGTGCCGGTGCATGTGATGACCGCCAACGACTACCTCGCCGCCCGCGACGCCGCGCAGCTCGGCCACCTCTACGGCGCGCTGGGCCTGCGCACCGGCGTCGTGCTGGGCGGCACCTCGCCGGACGAACGCCGCGCCGCCTATGCCTGCGACCTGACCTACGCCACGGCCCGCGAGATCGCCTTCGACCACCTGCGCGACCGCGCCCACCTGACGGCGCAGGGCAGCGCCCTGCAACGCTGTGCCGCCCGGCTGGCGGGGGAGGCATCGCCGCCGCTGCTGCTGCGCGGGCTGTGCATGGCCATCGTCGATGAGGCCGACAGCCTGCTGATCGACGAGGCCACGATGCCCCTCGTGCTGGCCGAGGCGCAGGACGATCCCGCCCACCGCGCCGCCTGCTTCCAGGCGCTGATGCTGGCCCGGCGCCTGACCGCTGGCGAGGACTTCCACCTGGATGCCGAACGCCTGACCGTCCACTGGACCGACACCGGCACCGAGCGGCTGGAGTCGATGGCCGCCGGCCTGGGCGGGGCCTGGCTGAACCGCCGGCACCGGCAGGACGTGGTCGGTGCGGCGCTGGTGGCGCTGCACGGGCTGGTGCGCAACCGGCATTACCTGGTGCGCGAGGCCCGGGTCGAGTTGCTGGATGCGGTGACGGGTCGGGCGGCGCCGGGGCGGGTCTGGGCGCGCGGGTTGCAGACGCTGGTCGAGCTGAAGGAAGGTTGCCCCGTGACGCCTCCCACCCGCACCAGCGCGCAGACCAGCTACCAGCGGTTCTTCCTCGGCTACCTGCGGCTGTCGGGCATCAGCGGCACGCTGTCCGAGTGCCGCGCCGAGCTGCGCGCGGTCTATGGCCGGCGCATCGTTGCGGTGCCGCTGCGGTGTCCGTCGCAGCGGGTGGTGGCCGCGCCGCGGGTGTTCGCGACCGGGCGGGCGCGGGCCGAGGCGGTGCCGGCCCGGGTGCAGGCGCTGCTCGCGCAAGGCCGCCCGGTGCTGGTCGGCGTGGACACCGTGGCCGAGGCGCAGGGGCTGTCCAGCTTGCTGACCGCGGCCGGCGTGGACCACCAGGTGCTCGACGCGCAGCACGACGCCGACGAGGCCGCGGTCGTCGCGATGGCTGGCCAGGCCGGCAGCGTCACCGTGGCCACCCGCATGGCCGGGCGTGGCACGGACATCGAACTCGGCGCAGGCGTGGTGGCCCGCGGCGGGCTGCACGTCCTGTGCTGCCAGGACAACCCGTCGGCGCGGCTGGACCGCCAGCTCGTCGGCCGCACCGCCCGCCAGGGCGATCCGGGCAGCGCGGAGGTCTGGTCTGCGCTGGATGTCTCGATCTGGCAAAGCAGTGGGGCTTCAGTCGGTTTGCTGCGGCGCCGACAACAAGACGGGCAGGGCGCGCTGGCGGTGCCGGCGGCGGTGGTGCGGATGTGGTGCGGGTGGCTGCAAGGCGCGCACGAACACCGGGGGATGCGGCAACGGCGCCGCTTGCTGGAGCAGGACAAGACATGGCAGACACAACTCGATTTCACGCACTTGCACGCCTGAGCGTGCTGGCCTTCCCGGCCCTGTTGGGGCTGCTGGCCCCGCTGGTCGCCGCCGTGGCCGCGCCACCCGCCTCGGTCACGCTGCCGGTGTCGCCCGCCGCGTCCGCGCCCGCACCGGTCACGCCGCGCACGGCCAAGCCCACGCTGGGCTGCCTGATCGGCCCGGAGCGGGTGGCCGACATCGGCTCGCCCGTGGTCGGTGTGGTGGCGGAGATTTCGGTGGACAACGGCACCCTCGTGCAAGCGGGGCAGGCGCTGGTCGTGCTGCGCTCCGACATCGAGCAGGCGGGGCTGAACGCCGCCCAGGCCCGCAGCGCCATCGAAGCCGATGTCTACGCGGCCAAGGCCAACCTCGTGCTCGCGCACCAGCGCCATGCCCGGGCGGTCGAGCTGGTGAGTGAAGGGTTCGTCTCCTCTCAGGCGGTGGAACAGGCCCGCGCCGAACGCGACGTGGCCGACCAGAAGCTGCAGCAGGCCCGTGGCCAGCAGACGGTGAGCCAGCAGGAGCTGCGCATCGTGCAGGCCCAGCTCGGCCAGCGCACCGTGCGCAGCCCCTTCCGCGGCGTGGTGGTCGAACGCTTCGTCAACGCCGGCGAGCGGGTCGAGGACAAGCCGCTGCTGCGGCTGGCGATGCTCGATCCGCTGCGGGTAGAGATCGTCATGCCGGCCAGCCGCTGGGGCAGCGTGGAGGTCAACCACACGCTGTCGGTGGTGCCGGAGCTGCCGGGCGCGGTGTCGATGGCGGCGCGCGTGACCCACGTGGACAAGATCATCGACGCGGCCAGCAACACCTTCCGCGTGCGGCTGTCGCTGCCCAATCCGGGCAACCGCCTGCCGGCCGGCGCGCGCTGCAAGGTCGATGAGCCGGGTCTGTCGGCCACGTCGCTGCCGGCACGCGGCAGTCTCTGAACACGCCACCCGACTTGTTCATGCGCCTGCCCACCGCCGCCCCAGTCCGCTCACGTTCCCGCGTCCTGCTGGAAACGCTGGAGCCGCGCATCCTCTACTCGGCCGATCTGGCGGCGGTGGCGGGTGTGGTGGGTGCCACGGGTGCCGAGCTGGGGCTGACGCAGGAGCTGCGGCTGCAAACGACCGCTGCCACGACCGCGGCCCCCGCCACCACAGCCACCGCGGTGGAAATCGCCTTCGTGGACCTGGGCGTGCCAGATGCGGGCACGCTGGTCAGCGGACTGCAGGCGCAGCGGGAACACGGCCGCCTGATCGAGATCGTCACCTTCACGGACACCGAAGACGGCCTGGACTGCATCGGCCAGACGCTGGCCGAGCGGGCGTCCGAGGGCGTGCGCTTCGACGCGGTCCACGTCTTCAGCCACGGGCGGGCGGGCGCCGTGCAGCTCGGATCGGCGACGCTCGACGCCGACAGCCTGCTGCGGCGCGCGGGCGAAATCGCCGGCTGGGGCAGTGCGCTCAGCGGGCAGGCCGATCTGATGGTCTACGGCTGCGACGTGGCCGATGGCGCGGGCGGGGTGTTCCTGATCGACGGACTGGCTGCGCTCACCGGCGCGGACGTGGCGGCCAGCGACGACCTGACCGGCGCCACGGCGCTCGGCGGTGACTGGGTGCTGGAGCAGCACACCGGGCAGATCGAGTCCAGCGTCGCGCTCGACACCGCCACCCAGCAAGCCTGGGTCGGCACATTGAGCGGCGAAATCGCGGTCAACACCACCACCGCCGGCCTGCAGACCACCACCGCCGAGACGCGCGGCAGCCAGCAGACCGTGGCGATGGACGCCCAGGGCAACTACGTGGTCGTCTGGACCGGGCAGGATGCCGGCGCCAAGGGCGTGTACTTCCGCCGCTTCGCTTTCGATGGCACGCCCCTGGTCGCGGAGACCCGGGTCAACACGACCCAGACCAATGACCAGCAGAACGCCCGCGTCGTCTCGGATGCTGCTGGCAATTTCGCCGTGGTCTGGTCTAGCACCAACCAGGACGGGACGGCCTCCAGCGTCTACTTCCGGCGCTTCGCCGCCAATGGCACGGCGCTGACGGGCGAGATCCGCGCCAATGCCACGACCACCGGCGTGCAGTCCAACGCCGTGATCGGCATGAACACCAGCAACGGGCAGGTTGTCGTCGCCTGGGAGGGCGACGGACTCAGTGCAGGGGCCAATGTGTTCTTCCGGCGTTTCGCGCAGAACGGTTCGGCCCTGGACACCGTGGACCAGCCGGCTGCCACGTCGGCCACGGTGGGTGGAGAACACGATCCGGTCGTCGCGATGAATGCCAGCGGGCAGTTCGTGGTGGCGTGGGCGGTGGGCGGGCATGTGCATTGCCAGCAGTTCGACAGCGCGGGCGTGGCGTCTGGCAGCCAGGTCCAGATGGACACCAACCTCGGAGGAGGAACTGGTTCCTTGCCTGCCATCGCGATCGACGCTGCTGGCAACTTCATCGGCGTGTACCGCAAGGATGTCGCCAACATTGGTCTCTGGGTCTGTACCCAGGCGACCGTGTTTGGTTCCGTTGTCGAAGTGAGGCAGTCGATTGCTTCCGGGGATGCCACCAGTGCGTCCATCGGCATCGGCGCCGATGGCAGCGCCGTCGTGGTCTACCAGATGACGGGTGATGGCGACAAGCTGGGCGTCTACGCACGCAAGCTCAGTGCCTCTAAAGCCGTGAGTGGGGTTGCCGTCCAGATCAACGAGACCACGGCCAAGGACCAGTTGTCCGCCTCGGTCGCGGCGCATGACATGAACCGGTTTGTCGTGGCCTGGAGCGGGGAAGGTGCAGTGGACACGACCGGCATCTTCGCCCGCAGCTTCGCGCCCGCCAACACCGCCCCGCTGATCACCACCAATGGCGGCACCAGCACGGCCGCCGTTTCTGTCGCCGAAAACACCACCGCCGTCACCACCGTCGGCGCGACCGACCCGGACTGGCCCATCCAGCCAGTGGGCTATGCGATCGTGGGCGGCGTTGACCAGGCCAGGTTCTCCATCAACAGCGTGAGTGGGGTACTGCGGTTCATCGCGGCACCGGACCACGAATTGCCCGGCGACACCAACGGCGACAACGTCTACGAAGTGGTGGTGCAGAGCAGCGATGGCCTGCCTGGCAGTACGCAAGCCCTGAGCGTCACTGTCACCAATGTGGCCGACCAGGTGGTGGCGGTGGACGACACGGTCACCACTGTCTACCAGACGGCGGTGACGGTGGATGTGCTGGCCAATGACCAGATCGGCATTGGTCCGCTGCTCGCTGTGCTCGACCTCGTGCAGCCTGCCCACGGCACGGCGGCGATCTCCAGCGGCCAGATCGTCTACACGCCAAACACCGGTTTCGTCGGCACCGACACCCTGCAATACCGGGTGATCGACCACAGCGAGGGCCTGACGGACTACTGGCCGCTCGACGAAACGCCCGTCGCTGTCACGACCAACCCGACCTCGGTGGCCGGCGTCCACGGCAAGGCACTGCAGTTCGATGGCGTCGATGACCGCTACGGGCTGTCCGGCGTGACCTACACCAGCGAGTTCACGCTGTCCTACTGGTTCAAGCTCGCCAGCAACAGCGGCACGGGCTACCAGTACCTGTACGCCCACGGTACAGCCGGCACCCAGAACAGCCTGAACGCTTATTTCATCCAGGATGCCGCCCCCACGCCATCGGGAATCAAGAATGTTCTGCGCACTTCCCTCGTCGATGGCAATGACGCGTTGGCCATCGCCAACACCTCGGCGCTGGACATCCCGGCCACCGGTCTGGCCGACAACCAGTGGCACCAGTACACGCTGACGACGAAGACCGGCGCCGGTTCGGTTGTCTACATCGACGGCATCCAGCGCGCCAGCAGCCTCACCCAGGGCGGCGACGCGATTGCCCCCAGCGGCGCGGTCTTCCTCGGTGCCAACACCACCCTCAGCAGCACCCACTTCCTGGCCGGCGCGCTCGACGACGTGCAGCTTTACAACCGCACGACCCCGGCGGTGGCGGTGGCTGCGATGGCCAGCGGCCCCGGCGACATCGGCGCCCTGGTGGTCACGGTCACGCCGCTCAACATCCAGACTCCGGTCATCACCTCGGACGGCGGTGGCAACGTCGGCACATTGACCGTGGCCGAGAACAGCGCCGCTGTCACGACCCTCACCGCCACCGACGCGGACGTGGGCCACCCGGCACTGGTCTACTCGATCGTCGGTGGTGCCGACCAGGCACTGTTCCGCATCGACAGTGCGAGTGGGGTCGTCAGCTTCCTCAGTGCGCCGGACTTCGAGAACCCCGCCGATGTCGGCCGCGACAACCTGTACGCCGTCGATGTCCAGGTCAGCGATGGGGTGCATGCCAGTGTGCAGGCGCTGCAGGTCGCCGTCGTCGGCGTGAACGAATACCCGATCAGCTCCGTCACGGACACCGACGCCACGCTCGACGAGGTCGATGAGAACGCCACCCTTGGCACCACGGTGGGCCTGACCGCCAGCGCCACCGACGCCGACGCCAGCAACAACACGGTCACCTACACGCTGGATGACACGGACAGCGGGCGCTTCGCCATCCACAGCGCCTCGGGCGTGGTCACGGTTGCCGGCCTGCTGAACGCCGAACCTGCCACCCTCCACCGCATCATCGTGCGCGCCACCTCCAGCGATGGCAGCAGCCAGACGCAGACCTACGTGATCGCGGTGCGCGATCTCGACGAGTTCGATGTGACACCCTCGACCGATGCCGACACGGCCACCAACACCGTGCTGGAGAGTGCGGCCATCGGCTCCCGCGTGGGCCTGACGGCCGCTGCGAGAGACGACGATGCGACCAACAGCACCGTCTCGTACACGCTGACCAACGATGGGAACGGGTATTTCACGATCGACAACAACACGGGCATCGTGAGCGTGGCGCGCGCGCTGGACGCCGAAGCCGGCTTGAGCCAGACCGTGGACGTGCAGGCCAGCTCGACCGATGGCAGCGTCTCCAGCCAGAGTTTCACCATCACCGTGCAGGACGTGAACGAGTCGCCGATCGGCGCCATCACCGACACGGACCTGGCGGCAGAGACGCTGCGCGAGGACGTGGCGGTGGGCACGGCGGTGGGGTTCCGTGCCCAGGCGCGGGACGACGATGCGACCAACAGCGCCGTGACCTACACGCTGACCGGTGATGCGGGCGGACGCTTCGCCATCGACGCCAGCACCGGGGTCGTGACGGTCGCCCGCTCGCTCGACGCCGAACTCTCGGTGGCGCACACCGTGGACGTGCAGGCGCGTTCGGCCGATGGCAGCGTGTCGAGCGTGCGCTTCACCGTCACCGTGCAGGACGTGAACGAGTCGCCGATCGGTGCCATCACCGATCTGGATCCCGCCGCCGAGACCGTGCGCGAGGACGCGGCGGTGGGCACGGCGGTGGGGTTCCAGGCGAAGGCGACAGACGCGGATGCGACGAACAGCACCGTCACCTACGCGCTGACCAGCGACGCAGGTGGACGCTTCGCGATCGACGCCAGCACCGGGACCGTGACCGTGGCGCTGGCGCTCGACGCCGAAACCGCGGTGGCGCACACCGTCACCGTGCAAGCCCGCTCGGCCGATGGCAGCGTCTCCAGCCAGAACGTCACGATCGCGGTGCAGGACGTGAACGAGTTCGCCGTCGGCCTGATCAGCGACACGAACACGGCGGCGGAGACCGTGCGCGAGGACGCGGCGGTGGGCACGGCGGTGGGATACCAGGCGCAGGCGACAGACGCGGATGCGACGAACAGCACCATCACCTACGCGCTGACCAGCGACGCGGGTGGACGCTTCGTGATCGACGCCAGCACCGGGACCGTGACCGTGGCGCAGGCGCTCGACGCCGAAACCGCGGTGGCGCACACCGTCACCGTGCAAGCCCGCTCGGCCGACGGCAGCGTCTCCAGCCAGAGCTTCACCATCACCGTGCAGGACGCCGACGAGTTCGACGCCACTGCGCCGATCGACACCGACACGGCGGTCAACACCGTGCAGAACATCGACACCGCGGGCACGGCCGTGGGCATCACCGCCTGGTCCCGCGACGCCGACCTCACCCTGAACCAGATCACCTACACGCTGCTCGACGACGCGGGCGGGCGCTTCGCCATCGACGCCAGCACCGGTGTCGTCACGCTGGCCCGCAGCATCACGACCGACACCAACACGGTCCAGACCCTCCTCGTGCAGGCGGCTTCTGCCGACAGCAGCGTCGCGACGGCCCGTTTCTCGGTGGCCATCACCCCGGCTAATCTGTTCGCACCGGTCATTGGCTCCGATGGCGGCGGAGCCACGGCGGCGCTGACCGTGCTGGAGAACACCACCGCCGTCACCACCGTCACCGCCACCGACGCCGACGTGGCCTCCGTGCCGCTGACCTACACCCTTGTCGGGGGCGCGGACCAGGCGCTGTTCACCCTCGACGCCAACACCGGCGTGCTGCGCTTTGTGACGCCGCCGGACGCCGAAGCACTGCGGGATGCGGGCGTCGACAATGTGCATGAGGTCATCGTCCAAGTCAGTGATGGTTTGCGCTTCGACACCCAGGCGCTGACCCTCACCGTGGCCGATGTCAACGAGTCCGCCATCAGTTCCCTGCACGACACCGACACCGCTGCCAACACCGTGCAGGAAAACGCCGCCATCGGGACCACCGTGGGCGTGCAGATGCTGGCCACCGATGCCGATGCGACCCAGAGCGCCGTCACGTACAGCCTCGACGTCTCGTCGGGTGGGTGCTTCGCGGTCAACGCCAGCACAGGCGTGCTCACCGTGGCGGGGTTGCTGGACGCGGAAACCGCGCTGGCGCACACCGTGGTGGTGCGCGCCACCTCGGCCGATGGCAGCACGACCACGCTGACCGTGTCCATCGCCGTGCAGGACGTGAACGAATACGGCATCACCCCGGTCACGGACACCGACCCACAGGCGAATCGCGTGCGCGAAGACGACCCGGTCGGCACCGTTGTCGGCGTGACCGCGTGGGCGCAGGACCGCGACGCCACGAACCACGATGTGAGCTACGCGCTGATCGACGACGCGGGCGGGCGCTTCTCGATCGAGGCCAACTCGGGCGTCGTCACCATCGCGCGTGCGCTGGATGCGGAGTCCGCGCAGGTCCACAGCCTCACCGTGCGGGCGCTGTCCAGCGACGGCAGTGCGCAGTTTCTGACCCTCACGGTCGCGGTGCAGGACGTGAACGAATGGCCCATCGGACCCATCACCGACATGGACACCGCGCCCGACAGCGTCGCGGAGAGCGCAGCGATCGGCACGCGGATCGGGTTCACGGCGCACGCGCAAGATGACGATGTGACGAACAACACCGTCACCTACGCGCTGCTCGGCAACGCGGGCGGGCTGTTCGCCATCGACGCGAACACGGGCGTCATCACCGTGGCCGCGGCACTCGACGCCGAAGTGGCGCAGCAGCACACCCTGCTCGTGCAGGCCACGTCGAGCGACCGCAGCCAGCGGACGCAAAGCCTCACCGTGGCAGTCACGGATGTGGACGAGTTCGACCTCGCGGCGCTGGACGACGCCGATGCGGCCCTGGACTCTGTGGCAGAGGACGCCGTGGTCGGCACCGTGGTGGGCCTGCGGGCATCCTCGGTCGATCCCGATGTGACCAACAACCGCGTCACCTACCTGCTGGAAAACGATGCGGGCGGGCGCTTCGCCATCGATGCGAATACGGGCGTGGTCACCGTGGCTGGTTGGCTGAATGCCGAAGCGGATTTGCGCCACACCATCACCGTGCGCGCCACGTCGGCCGATGGCAGCGCGTGGACGCAAGCCTTCACGGTGAACGTGACGGACGTGGATGAGTTCGACCTGACCCGCGTGGTGGATGCCGATGCACAGCCCGATGCCGTGCTGGAAACCGCCGCGATCGGGACAGCGGTGGGCGTACAAGGCTGGGCAGTGGACGACGACGCCACGACCAACACCGTCACCTATTCGCTCGACGACTCGGCCGGTGGGCGCTTTGCCGTGGACGCCAGCACCGGCGCTGTGACGCTGGCGCGCTCGGTGCAGGAAGAAGGCGTGGCGACCCGCAGCATTGTCCTGCGCGCCACCTCGGCCGACGGCAGCACCGTGGCGGCAGTCTTCACCCTCGCCATCACGGCGGTCAACGATGCGACGCCCATCATCACCTCCGATGGGGGTGGCGCGACCGCTGCGCTGACCGTGCAGGAAGGCCAGACCGCCGTGACCCAGGTGCAGGCCCAGGACGCCGATCTGCCGGCCGAGACGCTGCGCTACACGCTGGCCGGCGGTGCCGATGCCGCGCGGTTCACGCTCGATCCGGTCAGTGGCGCGCTGCGTTTCGCCGCTGCACCCGATGCAGAGGTGCCGCTCGACCAGGGCGCCGACAACGTCTACGACCTCACCGTGCAGGTCAGCGATGGCCTGCACACCGCCGCACAGACCTTGCGCATCACCGTGCAGCCGCTCAACGACACGGCGCCGGTCATCACCAGCGACGGCGGTGGCGCCACCGCGCTGCGCCATGTCGCCGAAAACACCCTGGACATCACGCAGGTGCAGGCCCGCGATGCCGATCTGCCCGCCGACACGCTGACCTACGCCGTGACGGGCGGCGCGGACGCTGCGCTGTTCACGGTCGAGGCCACCACAGGCGTGCTGCGCTGGCGTGCCGCGCCCGACCACGAAGTGCCCCGCGATGCCGGAGCCGATGGCCGCTACGACGTGACCGTGAGTGCCAGCGATGGCCTGCACAGCGTGTCGCAGGCGCTGGTCGTCGTGGTGGACAACGTGGACGAGGCACCACGGCTGGACACCAACACGCTGGCCATCCTCGAAGGCGGCGTGGCCCGTCCGGTGCTGGTTGCCAGCGATGTGGACACACCGGCCGCACGGTTGGTCTACACCGTGCAGAACTTGGCCGGCGGGCGCTTCGAGCAGGTGGCCGCGCCGGGCGTGGCGGTCACGCGCTTCACGCAGGTCGAGGCCGATGCGGGCGCGATCCGCTTTGTCGCCGATGGAGGCGAGGCGGCGCCGGTGTACACGCTGGTGCTCGCTGATGACACCTCGGCCCTGGCAGCGCAGGCGGCGGCGGTGGTCTTCACGCCGGTGAACGACGCGCCCGTGGTGGTCGCGGTCGATCTGGGTACCGTGGACGAAGACAGCGCGCGGGGCATCACCGCCGCGGAGCTGCTGGCCGGCGCCACCGATGCGGAGGGTGGCACGCTGACCGTGTCCGCCCTGCGCCTGACGGCGGGCGAGGGGACGCTGACCGACCTGGGTGGCGGGCGCTGGCGTTTCGATCCGGCGGCGGACTGGCACGGCGCCGTGGTGCTGGCCGGCACGGTGGGCGACGGGCAGGCCAGCACGGTGCTGGCGGCGTCGCTGCAGGTGCGCGCCGTCAACGACGCACCGCACATCGTCAGCGGCGACGGGGCGGCCACGCTGGCGCTGGACCAGGCGGAGAACACGGTCGCCGTCACCACGCTGGTCGGGGCGGATGTGGATGCCGACGTGCTGCTGCACTATGCGGTGGTGGGGGGTGCGGATGCGGCGCGTTTCCAGATCGACGCGGTGACCGGTGTCTTGTCCTTCCGCCAGGCGCCGGACCATGAGCAGCCTGCCGACGCTGACGGCGACAACCGCTACGACGTGACCTTGGCGGTCAGCGATGGTGCGCTGGTGGTCCGGCAGGCGCTGCAGATCACCGTGACCAATGTGGATGAGGCACCGGTGGTGACCCGCAACGTGCTGCTGCTGACCGATGGCAAGGCCACGCTGGTGCTGCAGGCGAGCGATCCCGACACGCCTGCCACGGCGCTGACCTACCGCGTCGATGCGGTGGACGGCGGGCAGTTCGAGCGGGCGGCGGTGCCGGGCACGGCGGTGCAGGTCTTCACGCAGGCCGAGCTGGACGCCGCGCAGGTGGCTTGGGTGGCACCGGCAGGCAGCACCTCGGCGCTCTACACGCTGCGGCTCAGCGATGGATTCTCGGAAGTGCGTGTCGGCGCTCCCACGCTGGAACTCCAGAGCAGTGCGGTCGCGGTGACCGCGACTGAGCTGACCCTGGGCGCACTGTCCTCGGGGAATGCGGCAGCGGTGCCGTCTGCGGGGGGCACTGCGGCCACCACGGCCGCCAGCCCCACCTCTGCCGAGAGTACCCGCCGTGCCGAAGTCGCACGGGAGGCGCTGGCACAGACTGCAGGCGACGCCGGCTTGGGTCTGGGGGCGGCTGGGCAACCCGAGCAGGCTGCAGCGTCCCGTGGCGCACGGGCGGCCGATGTGGTGGTTGCCATGTCGCGCGCGGTGGCTGCCCGCGGTGGAGCTGCGCTGACCGCGCCCGCGGAGCGGGGTGAACAGGCGCTGAGTCTGTCTGCCGAAAGTGCTGGCGAATCCACGCGGCTGGTGACAGACATGGCCTTGAACCTGAATCTGAGCCTGAGTCAGGATTTGTGGACTTCACGTTCCGGTGTGTCGCTGGTGGCGCAGCTCGACCGGCTGCGCCAGGAAGTGGGCGAGGCACAGCAGGCTGGCATGGTGTCGCTGGCCTCGACGGCGCTGGTGTCCACCGGCGTGTCGGTGGGTTATGTGATCTGGCTGGTGCGCGGCGGTGTGCTGATGACCAGCCTGATGTCGGTCGTGCCGGCCTGGGCGGGAATGGACCCGTTGCCGGTACTGGCCGAGATGCGCCGCGCCGAGGGCGGCGGCACCCGTGTCGATGGCGCGGAGGACGATGACAACGGGGGCGAGGACGACCCGATCGAGAAACTCTTCAGCAAGGCCCGCCGCCTGCTGGTGCGACCGGCCGCCGGGCCTGCGACGGCCATGGCGACTGCCCCTGATCTGCCGGAGACGCTTGCATGAAGCTCGGTCTGAAACACCTGTCCTCGCGCTTTCATCTTGCGCTCGGGCTGAGTTCGCTGGTGGTCAGCGTGCTGCTGATGGCGCAGTTCGCCGGGCTGATTCCCGACCGGGACAGCGCGGTCCGGTCGGCCCGCGTCACGCTGGCCGAGACGGTGGCGGTGAGCAGCATGGCGTTGCTGGGCGAGGAGGAGCGCAGCCGGCTGCAGCAGGTGCTCGACTTCGTGGTGCAGCGCAACCCGTCGCTGCGCGCGATCCGGCTGCGCCGCGCTGACGGCGTGCTGCACCTGCAGGCCGGCACACCGGTGGCCGAGTCGGAACTGGCGACCGCGGTGCACACCGATGCCGACACCGCAACGCACTCGACCGAGACCCACCTGCGCCTGCAACTGGTGCAGGGCGGCGAGCCGTGGGGGCTGGCGGAGCTGCAGTTCGATCCGCTGCACGTCCACACGGACTGGCATGCCTGGATCGGCTCGACGGAGCTGCTGGTCGGGGCGACGGCGTTGTGCTGCTTCGGGTTGTTCTATGTCTACTTGCGCCGCATGCTGCGCCACCTGGACCCGTCGCGGGTGATTCCGGGCCGGGTGCGCACCGCGTTCGATACGCTGGCCGAGGGGCTGATGGTGCTGGACCCTGCCGGGCGCATCGTGCTGGCGAACCGGGCGTTCAGCGAGGTGGTGGGCGAGGACAGTGACGCGCTGATCGGTCGCCGTGCGACCGGTCTTGGCTGGTCGCAGCCGGACCTGCCGGGGGTGGAAAACACGCCGTGGCAGCAGGTCTTCACCGACGGCCAGCCGCGGCGCAACGTGCTGATGCGCCTGACCGACGCCGCTGGCCGCGCCCGCACCTTCATGGTCAACGCCTCGCCCGTGCCCGGCCCGAGCGGGCAAGCGGCCGGCACGCTGATCAGCCTCGACGACGTGACGGTGCTGGAGGAAAAGGAAGTCCAGCTCCGCCTCGCCCGCGACGAAGCCGAAGCCGCCAACCGCGCCAAGAGCGACTTCCTGGCCAACATGAGCCACGAGATCCGCACGCCGATGAACGCCATCCTGGGCTTCGCCGAGCTGCTGCGCCGCGGCTGGCAGAACAACCCGCAGGACACGCGCCGCCACCTCGACACCATCCTCGGCAGTGGTCGCCACCTGCTGGCGCTGATCAACGACATCCTCGATCTGTCCAAGGTCGAGGCCGGGCGCATGGAGGTGGAGCGCGTGCCTTGCGCGGTCCACGAGGTGGTCCACGAGGTGGCGGACATCATGCGGCTGCGGGCGGAAGAGAAGGGCGTGCAGCTCCGCGTCGTCTTCCCCGAGGCGCTGCCCGCGCAGGTGCTGACCGACCCGGCCCGCCTGCGCCAGATCGTCACCAACCTGATCGGCAATGCCCTGAAGTTCACGCTGCAAGGCGGGGTCACGGTGACGCTGCGCATGGCACAAGCGGGTGCGGGTGCCGACGGAGCACCGCGCCTGGGCATCGACATCGCCGACACCGGCATCGGCATCCCGGCCGACAAGCTCGACGCGATCTTCGAGCCGTTCGTGCAGGCCGAGGCATCGACCACGCGCCAGTTCGGCGGCACTGGCCTGGGTCTGGCGATCAGCCGGCGCTTCGCCCGCGCCCTGGGCGGCGACGTGACCGTCAGCAGCACGCCGGGGCAGGGCAGCACCTTCCACGTCACGCTCGACACCGGCCCGATCGAGTCCACCGCCACCTGGCTGGCCCCCGCCACGCTGGCCACCGTGCAACGTGTGCAGGCCGCCGAAGGCGCGGTCCACTGGCATTTCGAGGCTGGCCGCGTGCTGGTGGTGGACGACGGTGCCGAGAACCGCGAGCTGGTGCGGCTGGTGCTGGAGTCGGTCGGCCTGACCGTGCTGGAAGCGCACGACGGTGCCATGGCGCTGGACGTGGTGGCGCGCGAGGCGCCGGACCTCGTGCTGATGGACGTGAACATGCCGGTGATGGACGGCTACACGGCCACCCGCACCTTGCGCGAGCGCGGCTGCACGCTGCCGGTGCTGGCGCTGACCGCCAACGCGATGAAGGGCTTCGAGCGCGAGATCGAGTCCGCCGGCTTCACCGGCTACCTGACCAAACCGGTGGACATCGACGTGCTGCTGGCCGAGCTGGCCGTGCGGCTGGGCGGGCAGCAGGTGGAGATGCCGGCGGTGGCTGCCGTCTTCACCCCTGCGGCGACGCAGGCGCTCCCTGTGTCCACCGATGCGCCGATCGTCTCCCGTCTGGCCGACCACCCACGCCTGGCCCGTGTCGTGCGCACCTTCGGGCGCACGCTGCCGGGCAAGCTGGCGGCGATGCAGTCGGCGCTGGACGACGGCCGCATCGACGATCTGGCCGATCTGGCGCACTGGCTGAAGGGCGCCGGCGGCACCGTGGGCTTCGATGTCTTCTTCGAGCCAGCCCGTGAATTCGAACGTCTGGCCCGTGCCGGCGAGCGCGCCGGTCTGGCGCACAGCCTCCACCAGATCCAGGCGCTTGCCCGCCGCATCGTGGTGCCCGACGGTGAGGCCGCCGTGGCCGCCACCCTTGCCTGAGAGCCGACGCATGTCTGCACCGCACACGCCTGTCCTTGCCCCGCTGTCCACGCCGGCCACCCCGTCCGCACCGACCTTGTCGGATGTGACCGTGATGATGGTCGATGATGAACCCATGATGACCGACGTGGCCCAGGCGTACCTGGAAGACGCCGGCTACACCCGCTTCGTGGCGGTCCACGATCCCCGGCTGGCGCTGGAAACCGCCCGCACCCACCGGCCGGGCCTGATCCTGCTCGACCTGATGATGCCGGAGCTGAACGGCTTCGACCTGCTGCAACTGATCCGCCAGGACGAGCGGCTGCGCTACACGCCGGTCATCGTGCTGACCGCGGCCAGCGACCCGGTCAGCAAGCTGCGCGCGCTGGAGCTGGGGGCCACCGAGTTCCTCTCCAAGCCCGTGGACGCCAGCGAGCTGAAGATCCGCGTGCGCAACAGCCTGGCCTTCAAGGTCTACCAGGACCGCCTGGCCAACGACGACCCGCTCACCGGCCTGCCGAACCGGCGCGTCTTCGTCGAGCAGCTCAAGGCGGGGCTGGTGCGCGCCCGCTACAGCCGTGGCACGCTGGCGCTGCTCCACCTGAACCTCGACCGCTTCCGCCAGATCAACGACACCCTCGGCCACGGCACGGGCGACCTGCTGCTGGTGGCCGTGGCCGAGCGGCTGCGCCAGACCACCCGCGCCACCCACAGCCTGCTCGGCCAGCGCCTGGGCGACTCGCCGTTCCTGGCGCGGTTGGGTGGCGACGAGTTTGCGCTGCTGATGTCCGATATCCCCTCGCCCGAGGCGGCCAGCCGGGTGTCACGGCAGGTGCTGGATGCGCTCTCGCGCTCGTTCCACGTCGATGGGCAGGATGTGTTCCTCACGCCCAGCATCGGCATCTCGATCTTTCCCGACGACGGCGCCGACGACGCCTCGCTGCTGCGCAACGCTGGCGTGGCCATGCAACACGTCAAGGCCAGCGGGCGCAACGGGGTTGAGTTCTACAGCGAGAAGATCAACACCGTTTCGGTCGAGCGTCTGCTGCTGGAGACGCAACTGCGCGGTGCCATCGAGCGCAACGAACTGGTGCTGCACTACCAGCCCAAGGTCGATCTGCGCACCGGCCACATCGTCGGGGCCGAGGCGTTGCTGCGCTGGCAGCATCCGGAGATGGGGCTGGTGCCACCGGGGCGCTTCATCCCGATCGCGGAGGAATGCGGACTGATCGTCGAGATCGGCGAATGGGTGATCCAGCAGGCTTGTGCGCAGCTCGCGCAGTGGCGGGCCGAGCACCGGCTGGCGGTGCGGGTGGCGGTGAACGTGGCGCGCCACAGCGTTGTTTCCGGCACGCTGCTCGAGACCACCCGCGACGCCCTGCAGCGCCACCGCGTTCCGGCGAAGCAGCTCATCCTCGAACTCACCGAGAGCATGCTGATGGACCGCGTCGAGGCCACTGCGGCCAAGCTGCACGCGCTGCGGGCGCTGGGCGTGGAGCTGTCGATCGACGATTTCGGCACCGGCTACTCCTCGATGAGCTACCTCAAGCAGTTCCCGGTGCAGGAACTCAAGATCGACCGCTCCTTCGTCAAGGGCACGCCGCAGGACCGCACCGACACCGCCATCGTGCGGGCGCTGGTCGTGCTCGGCCACAGCCTGGGAATGCGCGTGGTTGCCGAAGGGGTGGAAACCGAGGACCAGCGCGCGGCCATGCAGTCGCTGCACTGCGACTGCTACCAGGGCTTCCTGTGCAGCCCCGCGCTGCCGGCCGAGCAGTTCATCGCCAAGGTGCGCGAAGTCAACGGGACGCCGGTGCGGGTCTGACGAACCTGGCGGGTCCACCGCCCGTTCGGCCCGCACCCCCGTGTTACTACCAAGTACCCTGGGGCTTGGATGCCCATAATATCCGTCTGTGCTTATATCTAAATAGTCAGACGGACTGTAGTTTGCAACGCTGCAGTCCAGAACGGGTGTTCTGTGGGTGATTCCGACAGCGACCGGGTCTTCGCCGTGGCGGCCGAGCTGTTCGGATTGCTGTCGGCGCCCATCCGGTTGCGCATTGTCTTTGTGCTGCTCGACGGCGAGCAGCACGTCGGCCAGTTGGCCGAGCAGATCGCGGTGAGCCGCCCCAGCTTGTCGCAGCACCTGGCGGTGCTGTACCGCCGCGGCATCGTGGCCCGGCGGCGGGTCGGCCCGCAACGCTGGTACCGCATCGCCAACGACCGTGTGCAGGCGCTGTGCGTGGCCATGCGGGATGGTTCCAGGCGTTGAAGAGGAGTTTTGTCGTGTCCAGCGATCCAGTCAGCGATCCATCGCATCCACCGTCCCTGTCCGGCCGCCTGCGCAAGGCCCCCGAGCACTTCCTCGACCCGGCCGGTGTCCGCACCGTGTTCCAGGAAGCCAAGGCCGGCCGGCGGGAGTTCATCCGCCGTGCCTTCGCCGGGGCTGCTGCTGCCGGCGCCGCTCCACTGGCGCGGGCACAGGCCAACCCGGTGCCCGCCGACGGCGGTGACCCGCACATCCTGAACCTGCCGGCGCACAGCACCGGGCTGGGGCAGGGCGTCGCGGCGAACAACGGCTACGGCGTGCCGTCCCAGTTCGAGCGCAACGTCCAGCGCCGCCAGAGTCCCGGCCTGACGCAGACCACGCAGGCGTCGGTGTCGTTCGCGCCGCTGCAGTCGCTGTTCGGCATCGTCACGCCCAGCGGTCTGCACTTCGAGCGCCACCACCAGGGCTGGTGGGACATCGACCCGAGCCAGCACCGCCTGATGCTCAACGGCTCCGACCCCACGCTGATGCAGACGCCCAAGGTCTTCACGGTGGACGAGGTCATGCGGCTGCCCTCGGTGTCGCGCATCCACTTCATCGAGTGCGGCGCGAACACGGCGGTCGAGTGGGGCAACGTCGCCGTGCCGACGGTGCAGTACACGCACGGCATGGTGAGCTGCAGCGAGTTCACGGGCGTGCCGCTGAAGATCCTGCTGGACCTGTGCGGCGTGGACTACCGGCGCGCCCGCTATGTGCTGGCCGAGGGCGCGGACGGGTCGTCGATGACGCGCACGATTCCGATGGAACTGGTCGAATCGGGCGAGGTCTTCGTCGCCTACGGGCAGAACGGCGAGATGCTGCGCCCGGAGAACGGCTACCCGCTGCGGCTGGTCGTGCCGGGCCTCCAGGGCGTGAGCTGGGTCAAGTACCTGCGGCGCATCGAGGTCGGGGACATGCCCTACGGCGCCAAGGACGAGGCGGTCCACTACATGGACCTGATGCCCGGCGGCCTGCACCGGCAGTACACCAACGTGCAGGAGTGCAAGAGCGTGGTGACGACGCCCTCGGGCGGTCAGGTGCTGCTCGACAAGGGTTTTTACAACATCACCGGCCTGGCGTGGTCGGGCAAGGGGCGCGTCAAGAAGGTCGATGTCTCGGTGGACGGGGGCCGCAACTGGCGCCCGGCGCGCCTCGAAGGCCCGGTGCAGCACAAGGCGCTGACCCGCTTCAACCTCGACTGGGTCTGGGACGGCAAGCCTGCGCTGATCCAGAGCCGCGCCACCGACGACACCGGCTACGTCCAGCCGACCTACCGGCAACTGCGCGCCGTGCGCGGCACGCGGTCGATCTACCACAACAACGCCGTCCAGACCTGGCTGGTGCAGGAAAGCGGGGAGGTGAAGAATGTCCAGCTCTCGTGAGCCGTTGATCCGGTCGATCCGGTCGGGTCTGATCGCCGCCGTGCTCGTGGCGCTGTCCGGCACGGTGCTGGCGCAATCGCCGTCGGCCATGCCCGGCATCGGCCGCCCGGCGACGGCAAAGGAACTCGCCGCCTGGGACATCGACGTGCGCCCCGACTTCAAGGGTCTGCCCAAGGGGTCGGGTTCGGTCGCGCAGGGGCAGGAGGTGTGGGAGGGCAAGTGCGCCCACTGCCACGGCGTGTTCGGCGAGTCCAACGAGGTGTTCAGTCCGCTGGTGGGCGGCACCACGGCGGCCGACATCCAGACCGGCCGCGTCGCCAAGCTGACCGACACGTCCTACCCCGGCCGCACGACGCTGATGAAGGTGTCCAGCGTCTCGACGCTGTGGGACTACATCCACCGCGCGATGCCGTGGACGCAGCCCAAGTCGCTCAAGACCGACGAGGTCTACGCGGTCACGGCCTACCTGCTGAACCTGGGCGGGGTGGTGCCGGACCACTACGTGATGTCGGACAAGAACATCGCCGAGGTCCAGGCCCGGATGCCCAACCGCAACGGCATGTCGCTCGACCACGGGATGTGGCCCGGCAAGGCCATGAAGACGGCGGGCAAGCCGGATGTGCAGGCCACCGCCTGCATGGCGAACTGCGTGCCCGAGCCGAAGGTCGCGTCCTTCCTGCCCGAGTTCGCCCGCAACGCCCACGGCAACCTGGCGGAGCAGAACCGCCTCGTCGGTGCCCAGCGCGGCGCGGACACGACCAAGCCGGCAGGGGCTGTGGCGATGGCGACCACGCCCGCTGCGGCCCAAGCGCCCGATACGCCGGTGGCGACGAAGGCGCTGCTGTCCAAGTACAGTTGCACCGCCTGCCACGCCGTGGCCAGCAAGCTGGTCGGCCCCGCCTTCCGCGAGATCGCCGGCAAGTACAGCGGCCGCGCCGACGGTGTGGCGTATCTGGCCGGCAAGATCCAGTCAGGCGGCAGCGGGGTGTGGGGGCAAATCCCGATGCCCCCCCAGACGCTGACCGATACCGAGGCCCGTATGATCAGCCAGTGGCTGGTCGAAGGTGCCAAGCCATGAATTCACCCAGGAGAACCCCGATGCAAACCCGCCGCGAACTACTCGGCCGCAGTGCTGGCGTGGCCGCCATGCTGGCCGGTCTTGGCCTGCTGCCGACGGCCGCGCAGGCCGAATACGCCGCTGCCGCCTTCGACGCCAAGACCATGGCCGACCTGACCAAGGCGCTGGGCATTTCCACTCCGGTGGAGAGCAAGGACGTGACCATCACCGGCCCGGACATCGCCGAAAACGGCGCCGTCGTGCCGCTGGGCTGTGCGACCGGTCTGGCCGGGGTCAAGCGGATGCTGCTCCTGGTGGAGAAGAACCCGTCGATGCTGTGCGCGGCGTTCGACGTGAGCGACGCGGTCGAGGCGAATTTCAACACCCGCGTGAAGATGGGCCAGTCGTCGAACGTGATGGCGGTGGCGATCCTGAACGACGGCAAGGTGCTGTTCGCGCAGAAGGAAGTCAAGGTCACGCTCGGCGGCTGCGGCGGCTGAGCCGAGACCCTCTCAACACGCAAGACAGGAGCAGAACATGGCAGATCCGATGCGCATCCGCGCACAAGCTTCCGGCGACAAGGCCACCGTGCGGGTGCTGATGGGCCACGAGATGGAAACCGGCC
>JBEEMX010000006.1:0-20684 GCA_041192465.1 Pseudomonadota bacterium
CGCGGGCGTCGAAACCGCCCGCGACCCCCGTAGCGACCGACTGACCGACCGATGGTGCGCGTCACGCCGTTCCGCCAGGGGCCAGCCCGACGCGCCTGCGCGGCTTCACCGCCGCGGCGTGCTGGGTCGAGGCTTGCCCCTTCGCTCCCTCCTTCTCTCTCTCCGGTACCTCGGGGAGCGCGGGCGACAAGTCCTTCCCAGGGAATTTTTCTATCGGTATGGACCAGAGGCAGTGAAAGCGACCCCGGTTTACCATCCGCGCACCCGCTACCGCGAGAGCTTCGCCTTCGAGACCACGCTGTCGGGCCGCGGTTATCTGAAGCTGGTGCAGCGGCTGCGCCAAGAGGGCCGAGCGGGTGGCCCACGGCGGTCATGCCATCGACGATGCCGACGTGGCGCGGCGCTTTCCCCGCAGCCTGTTCAACCTGCTAACGACCTATGCTGATGCCGTGGACAGCACGCTCTGCTACCTGAACACTGGCGCAGCGCCTGAACTGGTGTTCGAGCAGCAGAACCAAGCGCGCTACCTACACCGCCCCGAACTTTTCGCCCACCTGATGCACAAGGCCGGACTGTGAACAACCCCACCTCGCCAAACCCGGCTCCAGTCCTGGACGCTCAAAAACTGCTCGCCGCGCTGCAAGCCACCGCCACCGCCACCCTGGACCGCAAACGCCGCCTCGGCCACTACGCCGTGGTCTGGCAGGACGGCCGCCCGGTCGCCATCGGCGAAGACCGGCCCGACACGCCCGATCAACCCCCGCCCTGATCCCCCGACACCCGCCGCACCACCCCCAGCTTCAGCCCGACGATTCCCAGCAGCCGGTTCATCGTCTGCACCGTGCCCTCGCTGCGGCCCTGCTCGATGTCCTGCACCGTGCGGTGCGAGAGTCCCGCCAGCTTGTCCATCGTCGGCCTGTCCGTTCAGCGCAGCCAGCGACTCGATGCCCGGGCGCAGCACCAGCGGCGCATGCACCCGCAGCACTCGGCCGCCTCGCGGATGCGCAGGTGCCCGATCGGGTTGGCGGCACCCGCCAGCAACACCGGCCAGTGCGGCAATTCCATCGACGCGAGTCCGACCGGAAAGCGACAGGTGAAGGCATGCGCATCCCGTGCCCCGTCATGCTCGACCGCCCAGGCCATGTCGTAACCGGTGTAGCTGTGCGCCCGCCAGCCCTGCGGCGCCGGGGCGAACAGGCTGACGCTGCCTGCATCGCGCCAGGCGCCAGCGGTGAAAAGCTGGATCGTGCAGTGGGGTGTCAATGTCATTTACACAAAAATCTAGTCTTTAAAGGGCCGCGCCAAGCTCAAATTCGACTGGATTTCTGTGCAATCACCGCCACCACACGCCAAACCGGCAAGGCCACACCGCGATGCCGTAGCATTTCCCCTTTGCGCCCAGCCTGCGCGCCACTCCCTGAAGAAGAACCCGCCCCATGACCGCCTCCCTCCTCGTGCGCGGCTACGAAGTCGTGATCGGCTTCGAGACCCACGCCCAGCTCTCGACCCAGTCGAAGATCTTCTCCGGCGCCTCGACCCGCTTCGGCGCCGAGCCGAACACCCAAGCCTGCGCGGTGGACCTGGCGCTGCCCGGCTCGCTGCCGGTGATGAACCGCGGCGCCGTCGAGCGGGCCATTCAGTTCGGCCTGTCGGTGAACGCGACCATCGCGCCGATGTCGATCTTCGCCCGCAAGAACTACTTCTACCCCGACCTGCCCAAGGGCTACCAGATCAGCCAGTACGAGATCCCGGTGGTGCAGGGCGGCGTGGTCGAGTTCTTCGTGGATGGCGAGCTGTTCAGGCTCAACCTGACCCGCGCCCACCTGGAGGAAGACGCCGGCAAGTCCGTGCATGAAAACCTCCACGGCATGACCGGCATCGACCTGAACCGCGCCGGCACGCCGCTGCTGGAAATCGTCACCGAGCCGGAACTGCGCTCGTCGAAGCAGGCGGTGGAATACGCCAAGGCGCTGCACACGCTGGTGGTCTGGCTGGGCATGTGCGACGGCAACATGCAGGAAGGCTCCTTCCGCTGCGACGCCAACGTGTCGGTGCGCCGGCCGGGCGCGCCCTTCGGCACGCGCCGCGAGATCAAGAACCTCAACAGCTTCCGCTTCCTGCAGCAGGCGATCGACTACGAGATCCAGTGGCAGATCGACCAGATCGAGGACGGGTTCGAGATCGTGCAGGCCACCGTGCTGTTCGACCCGGACAGCGGCGAGACGCGGATGATGCGCACCAAGGAAGACGCGCACGACTACCGCTACTTCCCCGACCCGGACCTGCCGCCGCTGGTGATCGCGCCGGAGTGGATCGAGCGTGTGCGCAGCGAGCTGCCCGAGCTGCCCGGCGCGCTGGCCGCACGGCTGCAGCGCGAGCAGGGCCTGCCCGCCTACGACGCCGCGATGATGACCACCAGCCGTGCGACCGCCGCCTACTTCGAGGCGGCCGTCGCCGCCTGCGGCCAGCCCAAGCTGGTGGCCAACTGGATCATGGGCGAGATCAGCAAGCGCCTGAACGCCGACGGTAGCGACATCGCGGCGGCACCCGTCACCCCAGCCACGCTCGGCGCCCTGATCGGGCGCATCCAGGACGGCACGATGTCCAACAACGCGGCCCGGCAGGTATTCGAGGCACTGTGGACGGGTGAGGGCACGGACGTGGACGCCCTGATCGACGCCAAGGGATTGAAGCAGATGAACGACAGCGGCGCGCTGGAGGCCATCCTCGACGCCGTGCTGGCCGCGAATGCCAAGTCGGTCGAGGACTTCCGCGCCGGCAAGGAAAAAGCCTTCGGCGCGCTGGTGGGTCAGGCGATGAAGGCCACCAAGGGCAAGGCCAATCCGGCCCAGGTCAACGAGATGCTGAAGAAGAAGCTGGCAGGCTGACCGACCCTGGCGCTGCGCCGGCCCACAGGCGCTTCAGCCGCACCAGTTCCTGGTCGTAACTGGCGTTGATGCGGTTGATCTCGGCCTGGTGGTTCTGGGCGGCGTCCTGCTGGGCCTGCAGCGTGGCCTGGTTCTGGCCGAACTTGATCTTCAGCTCGCGCGGCAGATCGCGGCCCTTGTAGAACTCCGACTCCTCCTGCAGCCGCTTCTGGTCGTGTTCCAGCTCGGTCAGGCGGCGCTCGGTGGCGGCGAACGCCGTGTGCAGCGGCTCCAGTGCAGCCTTGCGCGCTTTCTGGTGGCGAAGCTCGTCGGGATAGCGACTCAGCAGGTTGCGGTCGAGCCGGATGGCGTCGCGCCGCATCGCCTCGGCGGCCATCTCCTGGCGCAGCCGGTCCTCGTGGGCGGCGCGCTCCTCGGCAGTCATCGCCGGTGGCACGACCTTCTTCACTGAACCATCGGCGTTGCGCAATTCCTGCGCCCGGTCGAGGCAGTCGGCGATCGGCCGGTCCGAGGTCATGCGCTGGCCCTTGGCGTTGACGCAGGTGTAGATGTTGGCCGCCTGCGCCGACAGGCCGGCCACCGCCAGCGTCACCGGCAGCAGCATGCGGCCCGCCAGCCGGACCAGGGCTGCGCGGGCGGGGTTCACGGCTGGACTCCGTAACGCTCGCGGTAAGCCTGCACCGCCGGCAGGTTGCTGCTCAGGCGCGGATCGCTCTGGCCTCGCAGATACGCCAGCAGGTCGGTCAGCGTGGCGATGGCCACCACCGACAGGCCGAGTTCGCGCTGCACATACTGCACCGCCGAGTGCGGCGCATCGACACCGTGTTCGCTGGCCTTCTCCTGGCGGTCCAGCGCGATCGTCACGGCGCACGGCGTCGCACCCGCCGCCCGGATCATCGCGATCGACTCGCGCACCGAGGTGCCGGCCGAGATCACGTCGTCGATGATGAGCACGCGGCCCTGCACCGGGGCGCCGACCAGCGTGCCGCCCTCGCCGTGGTCCTTGGCTTCCTTGCGGTTGTAGGCGTAGGGGACGTTCTTGCCGAGCCGCGCGAGTTCGATCGCCACGGCCGCGGCCAGCGTGATGCCCTTGTAGGCGGGGCCGAAGAGCATGTCGAACTCGACACCCGAGGCCACCAGCCGCTGTGCATAGAATTGCGCCAGACGGCCCAGCCTGGCGCCGTTGTCGAAGAGACCGGCATTGAAGAAGTAGGGCGACAGCCGCCCCGCCTTGGTCTTGAACTCGCCGAAGCGCAACACGCCGGCATCGACCGCGAAGGCCACGAATTCCTGGGCAAGAGCGTCGGTGCGGGGGGAGCTTGCGTCTTGGGTCATCTGCATGGACGATAAAAAGGGTCTGGTATGCGACTGGTCAGTCTCAACCTCAACGGCATCCGCTCAGCGGCCAACAAGGGCCTGCTGGCGTGGGTCGAATCCGTACAGGCCGATTGTATGGGGGTGCAGGAAGTGAAGGCCCAGGCTCAGGATCTGAGCCCGTCCCACACGGTACTGGACAAGATGCATGGGCATTTTCATTTTGCACAGAAGAAAGGCTACTCCGGCGTAGGGATGTACACCCGGCACACCCCATCCGAGGTGATCACCGGCATCGGCATCCCGGAGTTCGACGACGAGGGCCGCTACGTCGAAGTCCGCCACGACACGCCCGAGCGCAAGCTCTCGGTCATCAGTTGCTACTTTCCCAGCGGCTCCTCCGGCGAGGAACGCCAGCAGGCCAAGTTCCGTTTCATCGACCACATCTACCCGCACTTGATGGCGCTGAAGGCCGAGCGCGAGTTCATCCTGGTCGGGGACGTGAACATCGCCCACCGGGAGGCAGACCTGAAGAACTGGAAGGGCAACCGGAAGAACTCCGGTTTCCTCCCCGAGGAGCGGGCCTGGATGACGCGGCTGCTGGACCCGGTCGAGGCGGGCGGCGGCGGGCTGGTCGATGTCTACCGCCAGTTGCACCCCGACACCACCGACGAGTGCTACACGTGGTGGAGCAACCGCGGGCAGGCGCGTGCGAAGAACGTGGGGTGGCGGATCGACTACCACCTCGCGACGCCGGGTGTCGCGGCGCTGGCGCGCAGCGCGAGCATCTACAAGGGGCAGTGGTTCAGTGACCATGCGCCGTTGACGGTGGACTATGACCTCGCGGTTTGACAAGGCAATCCACGGGAGCACAGGCTTCCCGAAATGACAAAACATGTGCCTCATGATCCTGGTGGAAAGATGAAGCCGAAGTGGCTTCCAGGTTCAATCATCAGCGCCGAGTTCTCCGACTGCGCCTGCTACCGGTACGAGCTGTGTGAAATCTGGGACAAGAGCCGGCCGTTGGTCATGTTCTTGATGATGAACCCCTCTGTAGCCGGACTGGAACATGCCGACCCGACCCTCATGAAGACTGGAAAATTCGCAAGATCATGGGGGTATGGCGGGCAGCTCATTGGCAATGTCCACGCCTACCGCGTGACCGACAGCAAGCTTCTCACTGCGGCTGAAGACCCTGTTGGTCCGAACAATGACGCCACGCTTGTGCGCATGGCAGGCAGAGCCGACATGGTCGTTCTCGCCTATGGCTTGCCGCCCAAGCGGCTGCAAGCACGCGCGGCCAAGGTTGTCGAACTGTTGGCGGCGAATTCGACGCTCAAGTACCTGCGGTTGACCAGGAACGGCACGCCACAACACCCGCTGTACCTACCGGGTGATCTGGTGCCACTGGACTTCTCGAACTAGTCGGTGGTGCGCCGCTGACGATGGATACCCTCTCATCCCACGACCGCCGGATACGCCACATACGCAAACCACTCACTGTCCGGCGCCCAGCCGTTGACATTGATCGTCCCCTGCCCACCGAACAGGTGAACCAGGTCGGTCGCCGGGCCGCCCTCGGCGGGCGCGATGCGCACGATGACCTCGCGGTTCGCCGGGTGGCCGAGCGTGCCGGGCGGGTAGCTCAGGTAGAGCATCCAGCGGCCATCCGGTGAGAGGTGCGGGAACCAGTTGACGCGCTCGTCGTGGGTCAGTTGCTCGATGCCCTGGCCGTCCGGGTGCATGCGGAACAGTTGCGAATGCCCAGGCGTGCGCGCCCCGATCTCGCCGTTGAAGTAGATCCACGCGCCGTCGGGTGAATACTCCGGGCCATCGACCGGCACGCCCGGCAGCAGCAGCGCCCGATCCTCGCCGCCGCACGCGGGCACGGTGTAGAGGCCGTAGTCGAAGCCGACACCCTGCGCCGCCGCACGCAGGCCAACGTAGGCGAGCAGCTCGCCATCGGGCGAGACGCCGTGCAGGTAGTAGTGGAACCCCGTCTCGACCAGCGCTTCGCTGGACACCCGCCGCGCCGCGCCGCCCTCGAAGGGCACCGCCAGCAGGCGGCAGTCGTTGGTCGAGAAATACACCGTGCGCCCGTCCGGCGAGAGCACGTGGTCGTTGTTCGCAGCCGCGTGCGTGCCGGTGTCGATGCGCTCCGGCGCGGTCGAGCCGTCGGCGCGGACCTTGAACAGCGCGCCCTCGCTGTTGAACAGCAGCCACTGGCCGTCCGGCGACCAGTTGGGCGCCTCGATCAGGTGCTCGGTCTCCAGGACGACGTGGTGCTGGCGTCCGTGGCGGTCGGCGACGGTGAGCTGTGAACGCTGGCGACCTGGGACAAACGCCGGGGTGCCGATGAGGTCGAGGGGCTGGTCCTGCATGGAGATGGCCTTCGTGGACAGGTGGGTTCGCCAGTCTCGCAGACCCGGTGCCAGAATCCGCAACCCCGCTGACAAGACACTGTCCACCGCCCCACCTCCCGTGAATCCCCTGCTGAACACCATCGCGTCGATGCCCCTGCCCACCGACGCCGCACGCCTCTTCCACGGCCGCGGCGGCCTGCACGCCGGCTGCGAACACTGGACGCTCGACTTCTACCCGCCCGTCTGGGTGCTGACCAGCTTCCAGCCAGTGCCCGACGAGGAGCTGGCCACCATCGGTGCGGCCCTCACTGCCCGCTGGGAGCAACTGGCGCCGGGGCAGCCGCTGAACTGGGTCTTCCAGTGCCGCAACGAGGGCCGCGCCGAGACGCGGCTGATGGCCGGCAGCGTACCCGAACAGCATGCGGTGAGCGAGGACGGCACGCGCTACTTCGTCCACGTCCTGCGCGGCCAGAACCACGGCCTCTTCCTCGACATGGCGGAGGGCCGCCGCTGGGTGCGGGCGCTGGCGGCGCAGCAGCCGCGGCTGAAGGTGCTGAACCTGTTCGCCTATACCTGCGCCTTCTCGGTGGTGGCGCTGCAGGCCGGTGCGCGCCAGGTGGTGAACGTGGACATGAGCCACGGCGCGCTCGCCATCGGTCAGCAGAACCACCGGCTCAACGGCGTGGCGACCGGCGCCAGCTTCCTGCCGCACGACATCTTCAGCTCCTGGGGCAAGATCAACCGCAGCGGTCCCTACGACCTCGTCATCGTCGATCCACCCAGCTACCAGAAGGGCAGCTTCGTGGCGGGCAAGGACTACGTCCGGCTGCTGCGCCGCTTGCCCGACCTGCTCGCGCCCAGTGGCCACGCGCTGCTCTGCCTGAACGCCCCCGAGCTGGGCACCGACTTCCTGACCGAGCCGATGCAGATGCTGGCGCCCGAGCTGACGCTGGTGCAGCGGCTGGCGAATCCCCCCGCCTTCGCGGACGTGGCCCCTGAGCGGGCGTTGAAGGTGCTGGTCTACCAGGCGCACGCGATGCGCTAAGGTCACAGCCATGGAACTCCTGCGCATTCACCACGCCGCGGTCATCGCCTCGGACTACACCCGCTCGCGGCACTTCTACGTCGAGCTGCTTGGCCTGCGCGTGCTCGCCGAGAACCACCGTGCCCAGCGCGATTCGTGGAAGCTCGACCTCGCGCTGGCAGATGGCTCGCAACTGGAGCTGTTCTCCTTCCCGGCCCCGCCACCGCGACCGTCGCGCCCGGAAGCCTGCGGATTGCGGCATCTGGCATTCTCGGTGCAGGATGTGGCGGCGTGGAAAACCCGGCTCGAAGCACACGGGATCGCGGTGGAGGACATCCGGCTCGACGAGTTCACCGGCCACCGCTTCGTGTTCTTCGCCGACCCAGATGGGCTGCCGCTGGAGCTGTACGAGGCAGCACCCGCAGCGCCTTGACCTCCACGCCCCGCACCGGAACGAACAGGGCAGCATTCCATCGGGTTTTTCGGCACAGGTGCTCCGGGGGATTGGCCACAGTGTCATGCACCCCACTGGAGTCCCCGCGCATGAACCCGAACCAACAGCCGATGCCCCGATCCGACCTTCGCCCGGCGATGGCCGCCCTGCTGCTGCTGAGCACACTGGCCGCTGCACCGTCGGCCCAGGCGCTCGAACTCAACGGCGAGTTTTACGCCCTCGCCGGGGTGCCTGGCGTCGGCCTGGGTTACGCCCGCCCGCTGGACAGCCGGTTCACCGTGCGCGCCGACTTCATGGCGCTGAGCCAGCGTACCCGCACCGCCACCGAGGACGGGATCCAGTACCAGAGCAGCACCCGGATGCAGCGCATGGCCATGTTCGGCGACTGGTTCCCGTTCGAGGGCAACTTCCGCCTGACGGGCGGCATGAGTTCCAACAACATCGGCATGACGCTGGATGCCACAGGCGCTGGCGGCACCCTGTCGATCGGCGACCGCACGTACCTCACCACGGCCGCCGATGGTCTGGAAATCCGGGTCAAGTTCCCGTCGATCACACCGTATCTCGGCATCGGCTGGGGGCACCAGCTCAACACCGGCTGGCGCCTGTCGGCCGATCTGGGCGCGTTGATCGGTCGGGCCAAAGTGACCGCGACACCACGGGGCGCGCTGGCCAGCGAGGCCGATCTGCAGGTCAATCTGGACAAGGAACTCTCCGCACTGCGCAGTGGCGTCGGTCGGATACGCGCCATCCCGCAGGTCACGATCAGCGTGGGCTACAGCTTCTGGATCTGAGTGCTCCCTGTGTCCATCCACATACCCGCTTCGGCGGGTTTTTTGTGGGCGCCTCACGCGAAACGCTCTTCCGGCTTCCGACGTAATCATTTGAGAATATTTGGTAGCACTTCTTGTGCAATATTGGTCAATGGTGCAGAAAATCACCTTGACTTTTTACATAAATACCAATCTCAAAGGATTCGGCGCGGTGAACCTCACAGTCTGGCATGGAAGGGAGCGCGCAAAGCTGTGCGCTGGCTTACGCCGGTCGTGGCGGGCAGGTCTGCTGGCCGTGGTCAGTCTGTGGCTGTGTACTGCGCCGGTGGTGCAGGCTGCAGTAGCCGCAGTGGCCGGGCCCAGCGTGGCACTGCATTACGGCGCGACCCCCCCATGGAACGCACTGTCCGCCTTCGACTGGGTGGTGCTGGAACCGGGCCACCATGGCGACCTCTCCGCCCGCACCAAGACGGCACCGAACACCCGCTTCATGGCCTACCTGTCCGTGGGCGAGGTCCACCGCGACCACCCGCAGCACGCCAGCATTCCCGCCACCTGGCTGATTGGCCGCAACAAGGACTGGAACAGCGCCGTCATCGATCAGCGCGCGCCCGAGTGGCCAGCGTGGTTCGTGCAAAACGTGGCACGTCCGCAGTGGGAGCGGGGCTACCGCGGCTTCTTCCTCGACACGCTGGACTCCTACCAGCTTGTGGCGAAAACCCCCGAAGAGCGTGCTGCACAGGAAGCCGGCCTGGTGCGCGTCATCCAGGCGCTCAAGGCGGCTTACCCACAGGCCAAACTGATCTTCAACCGAGGTTTCGAGATCCTGCCGCAGGTGGCGCAGGACGCCGACATGGTGGCCGCCGAGTCGCTCTACCGCGGCTGGGACAGCAGCGCCGCCCGCTACAAGGCCGTCAGCGACAACGACCGTGCCTGGCTGCTAGGTCAGCTCGACCGCGTGCGCAACCAGTACCGCCTGCCGGTGCTCGCCATCGACTACGTGGCACCCGCCGAGCGCGCACTGGCCCGCGACACCGCCCAGCGCATCAAGTCCCACGGCTTCATTCCCTGGGTGAGCACACCGAGTCTGGACGCCATGGGCATCGGCGCGGTCGAGGTGCTGCCGCGGCGGCTCGTCGTGCTGCATGACAGCCCGATCGGTGCATCGTCCGCCCAGCTCACCTACGCCGACGCGCTGCGCTTCACGGCCATGCCAGCCTACTACCTGGGTCTGGTGCCCGAGTTCATCAACGTCGATGAACAGGCACTGCCGCCTAGCATGCACGCGGGCGAGGTGGCTGGCATCGTCACGCAGTTCAGCAACGACCGCTCGCGCCCCGCACTGTCGGCTTGGCTGCAGAAGGCGATCGCGGCCGGTGTCCGGGTGGCCAGCCTGGGGCAGCCCGGTGTCGGTGATCCAGCCACACTGCGTGCCACCTACGGGCTGCAGCGGCGCACGGCGGACCTGCCCGTCCAGACGCCCGTGGTGTTCTCGAAGCGCGATGCCAGCATCGGCTTCGAGATCATCCCCACCGCCGGCAAGCTCGAATTCGCTGCCGTGTCAGCCCCCGCTGGCTCCGAGGTGTTGCTGCAGGCCCGCGACGCCCGTGGCACGACGATGGACGCAGTGGCCCTCACGCCCTGGGGTGGCTACGCGCTGACCGGCTACAGCCTGGTGCGGCTGGCCGCAGGCGACGACGAATACCGCTGGGCCTTCGATCCGATCGCGTTCCTGCGCAGCGCACTCGCCCTGCCAGCGATGCCCGTGCCCGACACCACCACCGAAAGTGGCCGGCGCCTGCTGATGGTCCACATCGACGGCGACGGCTTCGCCAACCGCAGCGACCTGCGCGGCGCCCCCCTGGCCAGCGAGGTGCTGCTGAGCGAGGTACTGGAGCGTTACCGCGTGCCCACCGCCATGTCGATCATCGAGGGCGAAACGGCGCCACACGGCCTCTACCCCAAGCTGTCGGCGCAGATGGAGGGCGTGGCGCGGCGCATGTTCGCGTTGCCGCACGTCGAGATCGCCACCCACACTTTCTCGCACCCCTTCACCTGGAGCAAGGTCGAGGCAGGGGCCTTCGGCAAGGGCTATTCGCTCGACCTGCCGGGCTACCGCTTCGACGCCGAGCGTGAGATCCAGGGTTCGATCGCCTACATCCAGTCGCGGCTGGCCCCCGCCGGCAAACCGGTGGTGCTGGTGCAGTGGAGCGGTGACACCAACCCGAACGAGGCGACGCTGCAGACGCTGGAGAAGTCGGGCGTGCTGGCGATCAATGGCGGTGAAACCGTGGTCACGCGGGCACAGCCATCGATGACCCACGTCGGGCCGCTGGGCATCCGCAAGGGCCGGTTCTTCCAGGTCTACGCGCCCAACCAGAACGAGAACGTCTACACCAACCACTTCACCGGCCCGCTCTACGGCTTCGAGCGCGTCATCGAGACCTTCGAGCTGACCGAGCGCCCCTACCGCCTCAAGCCGGTCAACATCTACTTCCACACCTACGCTGCCTCGCGCCGCGCCTCGCTGGAGGCCCTGCACCGCGCCTACCGCTGGGCGATGGCGCAGCCGCTGCACCCGGTCTACCCGTCCGACTACGTGCGCAAGGCGATGAACTACGAGGACATCGTCATCGCCCGTGGCGACGGTGGGTTCCTCGTGCGCGGTGCAGGGGCCTTGCGCGAGCTGCGGGCACCGCGTTCGCTGGGCGTGCCGCAGATCCAGGGCAGCCGTGGCTTCGCCGGCTACAGCGAATCCGAGCAGGGGCAGGAGCAATACCTGCACCTCGGTGGTGGTGGCGATGCCTGGGTACCGTTTGCCCCGGCACGCGACACCGCCGCCTACCTCGTCGAGGCCAACGCCCGCGTCGTCTCGGTTGAGCGCACCGACAGCGCCACCCGGCTGCAGTTGCAGGCCCATGTCCCGCTGCGCATGGCGATCCGCCATCCCGGCGGTTGTGCCGTCAGCCTGGGCGGACGGCGCCTGACCGCCGTGCGGACCACCGACGGCATCCACCACTACGCCAGCGACCAACATGGAACAGAAACGCTCACGATTGGTTGCCCCTGACGCAACCGGCTTGCGGGCGCGCATCTTGTCCACCGGCGGCCTGCTGGTGGTCGCCGCCATGGTACTGGTGGTGCTGGTGATGCTCTACCCGCGCCAGCAGCTCCTCGACCGCCTGCGCGCCGAGCCCCGCAACGACGAACTCAGCGTCAGCTACCTCGCCAATCTGCTGTCCAGCGAGCCGGACAACGCCGACCTGCGCATGCTGCTGGCCGAGCGGCACTTCGCGCTCAAGCAGGCCGACCGCGCCGAGTCCGTGCTCAAGCCCCTGCTCGATCGCCCCAGCGGCAACGAGGCGGTGCGGCTGCGCGTGTCCAGGCTCGGCTACAGCCTGCTGGAGTTGCGCGCCAACGCCGCCACACCCGGCAGCCCACACGCCCTGGCGCTGCGCGCGCAGCTCATCGCCGGCCTGCAGGAGCGGCTCACGCTGTCCTGGTCCACGCCCGATCTGCTGCTGTTCGCCCGCAAGGCCACCGCGCTGGAGCAGTTGCCACTGGCGCAGCGTTTCCACAGCCTGATCCGCTTCGACGCTGACGGCGACCGCGCACCGTGGTTCGAGGAAGCGGTGCGCACCGCCATCTGGGCGCAGGACTACACCGGCGCGGCCACGCTGCACCAGCGCGCCATGGACCGCGCGCCCACCACCGAGCGCAAGCGCGAACACCTGCACGAGGCGCTGCGCATCCTGCAGTCCGGAAACCTGCTGGGACAGGCGCTGGCGCTGGCCCAGACCCACGCCGACGTGGTGGGCAACGACCGCGCCCTGCTCGACTACCTGACCCGGCTCGCGCTGGCCGCCAACCAGCCCGCCGTGGCCGAGGGTTACGCCCGCCGCCTGCTGCAGATGCAGGTGAGCACGCTGCCGGCCGCGGCGCTGCGCTGGCTGGCTGCAGCGGCCGATCTGGTGGTGCCGGCCGCCCAGGCCGCCGAGCCGGTGCGGGCCATGCATGCCGATCCGAAAGCCGCCGAACCGGCCTCCGCCACCCGGCCGCAGCCCGGTGATCCGCGGGCGCCGTTCGAGGAAACCTCCTACTTGCTGGCCTACCAGACCTTCCTCGCCAACCGCAACCAGAACGACGCTTGGCGCGTGGCCGCCTCCGCCGTGCGCCAGGAGCCGGCCAACGCCGCGTGGCGTGAACGGCTGGCACAGGTCTGCGAATGGACCGGCAAGCCCGACGAGGCGCTGGTGCATTGGCGGGCGCTGTCGCAGATGCCGGCAGCGACACCGGCCATGGTCGATGGGGCGCTCAAGGCCATGCTGCGGCTGGCACCGGGTTTCAACGACGACGAGCTGCTGCTGGACACCTGGCGCCAGATCGCCACCGCCCGCCGCCTGACGGTGGAGGAGACACTCGGCGTGGTCGCGCTGACCGAGCGGCTTGGGCGGCCGGAGGAGGGCATGCAGTGGCTGCAGGAGTCCGAGCGCCGCCAGCCCGCACGGGCGCTGCGCGAGGCACAGGCCGATCTGGCCGAGCGCATGGGCGACCAGCCGACGACCATCGAAGCACTGCGCCGCTTGATCCAGAAAGACGGTGCCACGGTGCCACGGGCGATGCGGCTGGCAACGATCCACAGCCTGCGCGGCGAGCCGGCGATGGCCTATGAGGTGCTGATGCCGCTGGTCGCCAGCGTGCCAGCGAGTGACCTGGAGTACTGGCGCCTGGTGGCCAATCTTGCCTGGACACTGCAGATCGAATCGCAGGCACTGCATGCCCTTGGCATCACCACCCGCAGCGGCGAGTTCAACACCATTGACGCCGACCGACTGCTGACCCTGCTGCACCTGCGTGACCCGCGCGAGGCGGCACGCTTCGCCGAAAAAGCCTGGAGCGTGCTGCACCTGCCGGGTTATCTGGTCACGGCACTGGATCTCTGGTGGAACCAGCGCGACCTGCCGCAGATGGAGCGGGTGTTCACTGGTCTTGATGCCGACAGCGAGAAGACCGCAGGCACGGACGCCTACTTCTGGGTGCTGCGTTCGCAGTGGCGCCAAGCGCGGGGCGAGATGCTGGCCGCCGTGTCAGACCTGCGCCGGGCGCTGGAGATCGAACCGGAGAACACCGGCACGCGGGTGGCGTTCCTGTTCCTGCTGATCGAGTCCGGCGACAAGGGCGAACTCCAGCGCAGGCTCACCACCTGGCAGGACGCGGCCCAGCGCAACCCGGCCTACGACGCCGCCTACGCCGCTGGCTACATGGAGCTGGACCAGCCACGTCTGGCCCTGCCCTACTGGCGCCGCCAGGCCGAGGGGTTGCGCGACGATCCCCTGTGGAACGGCAGCTACGCCGACGTGCTCGACGCCGCCGGGCAGCCAGAGCAAGCTGTCCGCGTGCGGGCGCTGGCGCTGCAACTGACCCACACCCGGCTGCAAACGCTGGCCACACGCACCGATGCGCCCGCCGAGGAGCTGCAAGCACTGCGGCTGCAACTCGCGCGGCTGACGCTGGCGGACAGCCCAGGTGACAGCGGACTGCGCACACTGCGCGCGATGCTGACACCGAGTGGACTGCTCGCACCCGAGACCCGGCTGTCCGCCCGTGACGACGCTGACACGCAGAGCCTGGTACTGGGCTGGATGCTGGCCAACGAGTACCACGACCATGCCCGCCTGTGGCTGTGGCGCCGCCATGCACGCGCACTGTCCACCCCTGCCTGGGCCGAGATGGCGATGGCGCTGCACGACGGCGACCTCGGCACCATCAGCCGCCTGCTCGACAGCCCCGAGGGGACGCGGCTGCCCACCGCCCAGCGCATCGACGCCCTGCAGACGCTCGGCCACACCCGCCGCGCCCAGGCCCTGCGCATCGCCCAGCTGCAAGACCGTGACGACGACGGCCAGCACGAGACCTACACCGACGCCGCGTGGCGCGACCGCCGCCGCATCGAGTACAGCGTGGACACCAGCCGCGACACGCTGCGGACCACCCGTCAACTGCTGGCCGTGTGGCTGCCGCTGACCGAAACCGCCCGCCTGCGGGTCGGCACGGAGGACACCACCCAGCGGTCCGGCACGCTCGCCAACGGCACGCCCGCTTTCGGCCGACTGGCGGCCCACGACCGCACCGGCAGCGTCACCCTGCAACTCCAGCCCGACCGCGCCTTGCAACTCGAAGGGACACTGGGCATGCGCTCGGCCGAGCGCAACGTCGTGACCGCGGCGCTGTCGGCCAGTGCGCAGTTGCTGGCACGCTTGCAGGTGCGTGCCGACCTCGGTCTCAACGCCCGCGCCACCGACTCGGCCCCCCTCGCGGTGGCCGGGGTGCAGCAGGAAGCCCGCCTGAGCGCCGACCTGCGCCTGTCGCTGACCAATCCGGTGCGCGTGTCGCTGCGGGCGGCACAGTTCGGGCTGCAGGGCGGCGGCGCGCTGGGCAGCGCACTCGGTCTGGAGTGGGAAGCCGGCCAGGTGCTGCGTGGTGCCACCCCCGACCTGAGCGTGCGCGTCTTCGGCAACTACACCCGCTACCGCCGCACTGACAGTGCGCTGCCCGCCTGGACCGCCGGCCTCACCCCCGACGGCAGTCAGCCCGGCAGCGGCTACTTCGTGCCGGACAGCTTCGCGCTGCACGGCGTCGGCTTGAGCGCAGGACTCGCCCAGCGCGACACCTACGGCCGCGCCTGGCGCCCGTTTGCCGACCTGAGCCTGACCACGCACAGCCAGCTCGGCGCGGGCTATGCCGCCACCGTGGGCACCGCTGGCCGGCTCACTGGCAGCGACCAATTGCTCCTCCAGTTCAGCACCACCCGCGCCGGCTCCAGTGGCAATGCCCGCACGCTGGGGCTGCGCTATGTGCTCCCGTTCTGACCCCAGATTGATCTGCCAAGGAAACCCACCATGCGCCTCGACCGCCTCCTCAAGCCCTTCCTGCTGTGCCTGCTCGCCCTGGGAGCGGCGGGCTGCTCCGTGATGGACCGCAGCCGCAACACCGCCCAGCTCGACGCCAGCGCCAAGTGGGTCATCCTGCCGATGGCCAACCACACCGAGACGCCGCAGGCTGGCCTGCGCGCCGAAGTGATCCTCGAATCGCTGCTGCGCCAGCGCGGCGTGCAGACGCTGATGCGCCCACCGGCCACACCCTCCACAGACCTCCTGGGCGACTCCCCCGACCGCAAGGTGCAGCAAGACGCACAACGCTGGGCCGCCGAGCAGGGCATCCGCTATGCCATGACCGGCGCGGTGGACGAGTGGCGCTACAAGGTCGGCGTGGACGGTGAACCGGCCGTCGGCCTGGTGCTGCAGGTGATCGACCTGGGCAGCGGCAACGTCGTCTGGACCGCCACCGGTGCCAAGTCCGGCTGGAGCCGCGAAGCCCTGTCCGCCGTGGGCCAGAAGCTCCTGCGCGACATGCTCGGCGATCTCACGCTGCGCTGAACACCGAGGTCCGCCATGCTGGTTTCCAAGTTCACGGCCGACGCGACTGCCCAGGACGGGCTGCATGCGCTCGCGTCTCCCCGCGCCCGGATGGGCTGGGTCGCGCTCGAAGTGGTGGTGATGACGCTCGCCGTCATCGCGATCGGCTACTGGGTCTCGCCCGCCGATCCGCTGTTCACGCAAGCGCCGATTCCGTGGACCTGGTTCGCACCGATCCTGGTCGCGCTGCGCTACGGCGTGCTCGCAGGCTTGGGCTCGATGCTGATGGTGCTGATGGCATGGCGGTTGCTGCAGGGCGAAGACCCGTCGGCGGCCTTTCCGGTGCTCTATTTCCTCGGGGGTCTGCTGCTGACCATGGTCTGCGGCGAGTTCAGCGGCCTGTGGCGCTCGCGCATCCGGCGCCTGTCGCAGGCCAACGCCTACCTCGAAGACCGCATCGAGCGGGTCACCAACCGCCTGTTCATGGTGCAACGCTCGCACGACGTGCTGGAGCAGGATCTGCTGCTGCAACCGTCCACCCTGCGCCAGGCGCTCGGCGACATGCGGGTGCGTTCGCTGGCCGGGCAACTCGCTGCGCCCGCGGCAGCGAAAGCCTTTCTCGACTTCCTCGGGGTCCACTGCCAGATCGAGAGCGCCCAGGTCATCACGCTGACGCCCGGCAACGCCCACGGCGCGACGCTGGCCAGCGTCGGCCAGCCGGTGCCGGTGCGGCTGGACGATCCGCTGGTCCGCTTCGCGCTCGACCAGCGCCGTCTGGCCCATGTGCAGGCCGGATTCCCGGTGCATGAAGCGGCCACCAGCCACCTCGTCGCCGCGCCACTGGTCCTCGGCACCCACCGCGAGCAGGCGCTGCTGGTGGTCAGCCGCATGCCCTTCCTGGCGCTGCACGACGAGGCGCTGGAGCTGATGGCCGTGCTGTGTTCGTCGTTCTCGGACGCGGCGCTGGTCAGCGACGAGGTACCGGGCCTGCTCGCCCACTTGCCGAACTGCCCGGTCGAGTTCGCCGAAGAGGCCAGCCGGCTCGACCGCATCGCCCGCGAGTTCAAGCTGCCCAGCCAGGTGGTGGTGCTGACCTTCAACGACCCGGTGCACGCCGCCAGCCAGCGCCGTCTGGCCGAGCGCCGCGCCCGCTCGCCGGACGTGGTCTGGCCCTATGCGCTGGACGGCGAGCGCGAGCGGCTGGTCACGCTGATGCCGCTGGTCGGCCGCGCCGCGGTCGATGGCTACCTGCTCAGTCTGGCCACCTACGTCGCCGAGCGCCAGGGGCTGGCGCCGCACCAGGCCGATCTGGCCACCCTCGGCATCCAGCACCGCGTGATGACGCTCGGCCAGGCGCCGCTGGCGCCGGCGCTGGTGGGTGTGCTCGGAGGCACCAGCGCATGAACCCGCTGCAGTTCCTGCTGGCACTGGCGCTCGAAGTCGGCGCGGCGCTGCTGCTCTGGACCGGCGAACGCGATGTCCTGCAACTGGGCGCCTATGTCACGGCGCATGCGCTGGCCTGTGCGGTGCTGGCCGTGACGCTGTTCCCGCTGCTGCCCGCCCGCCTGCGCCAACCGCCGCTGGCGGTGCTGGGGCTGCTGTTCAGCCTGGCGTTTTTCATTCCCTTCCTCGGGCTGGTGGCGCTGTTGCTGGCGGTGGTGGTGATGCGGCTGCTGCCGGCGCGGGCGGTCGATAACCACTTCAGGTTGGCCGCGCCGCCAGAGTTCCTGCTGTCGGTGCGTGAACCAGCGCGGCTGTTCCGCGGCCTGAGCATCCGACAGTTGCTGACCGACGTCCACGCCGCCGCCCCGCTGCGCACCCGCGCCCTCAACGCCATCGCCAGCAAGCCCGCCCGCATCGCCGGCGACCTGCTGCGCAAGCTGCTGAGCGACCCGGTGGAAGACCTGCGCCTGGTCGCCTACGGACTGCTCGACACCCAGGAAAAAGCCTTGCGCACCCGCATCACGCAGCAGGCGGCGCTGCTGGAGCAGTTCACCACCGAGCCGCACCGCCACAGCGCCAGCCGCATCGAAGTGCTGCGCCAATTGGCGGAGCTGAACTTCGAGCTGGTCTACCAGTCGCTGGTGCAGGGCGATGTGCGCGAGCACACGCTGGCCCGCGCCATCGAACACGCCGAGGCCGCCATCGCGCTCGACCCCGCCGATGGTGGACTGCGCCAGTTGCTCGCCCGCATGCACCTGGAGCAGGGCGACATCGACCGCGCCTGCGACGACCTGGTCCGTGCCACCGAGGACGGCCTGCCCGACAACCGCGTGCTGCCCTACCTCGCCGAGATGGCCTACCGCCGCCACGACTGGGCCAGCGTGCGCACCCTGATGCAACGCATCGACCCGCTGACCGTGACCCCGCGCATGGCTGCGCTGGTGCGCTACTGGCATCGCGCAGACCGCGCAGGAGAGCGCCCTTGAGTGCATCACCCCCACCACTGCCCCGCGCCGCATCGGCCGACATCGCCCTGCTGCTCGAAGGCACCTACCCCTACATCTCGGGCGGCGTGTCGAGCTGGGTCCACCAGATCATCACCGGCTTCCCCGACCTGACCTTCGCCGTGGTGTTCCTGGGTTCGCGGCCCGAGGACTACGGCCCGGTCCGCTACACCCTGCCGCCGAACCTCGTCCACGTCGAGGCGCACTACATCTTCGACCAGGACGAGCGCCCCGCCCAGCGCACCCTGCGCACCGACCCGGCCGCCTTCGCCCACGTCAAGGCGCTGCACCGCCACTGGCAGGATCCCGAGGACAGCCCGGCTGGCACCGACCCGCAGGCCCTGTTCGGTGCGGTGGTGGACCGTTTCGACGACCAGCTCTCGGAAGCCCATTTCCTGCGCGGCGACCAGGCCTGGGACCACCTCTGCGCCCAGTACGAGGAACGCTGCACCGACCCATCCTTCGTGGACTACTTCTGGACCGTGCGGACCATGCACGCGCCACTGTGGAAGCTCAAGCGCATCGCCGACAAGCTGATCCCGGTGAAAGCGTTCCACACCGTCTCGACGGGGTATGCGGGCCTGCTCGGCGCCATGTGCAAGCGCAAGCATGGCCGCTCGCTGGTGCTGTCCGAACACGGCATCTACACCAAGGAGCGCAAGATCGACCTGTTCGGCGCCCACTGGATCGCCGACAACCGCTCGGTGCTGCAGCGCGACCTGACCGAGCTGAGCTACTTCCGCGAGCTGTGGATCCGCTTCTTCCAGGGCATCGGGCGCGCCTGCTACGCGTCGAGCGACCAGATCATCGCGCTCTACGAAGCCAACCGCCGCCGCCAGGTCGCCGACGGCGCCGCGGGCGAGCGCACCACCACCATCCCCAACGGCATCGACATCGCCCGCTTCGCCCCGCTGCGGGCGCTGCGGCCGGCCGCGGTGCCGCAGGTGCTGTGCCTGATCGGGCGCGTGGTGCCGATCAAGGACGTCAAGACCTACATCCGCGCCCTGCGCAGCGTCGTCAACCAGTTGCCCGAAGCCGAAGGCTGGATCGCCGGCCCGGACAACGAAGACCCCGCCTACGCCGAGGAATGCCGCCTGCTGATCGCCAGCCTCGGGCTGCAGGAGCGGGTGCGCTTCCTCGGCTTCCAGCAGCTCACCGAGCTGCTGCCGAAGGTGGGGCTGGTCGTCCTGTCGTCGATCAGCGAGGCGCTGCCGCTGGTGCTGCTCGAAGGCTTCGCGGCGGGCGTGCCGGCGGTGAGCACCGATGTCGGCTCGTGCCGCCAGCTCATCGAGGGGCTGGACGATGACGACCGCGCACTCGGCCCCTCCGGGCGGGTGGTCGGTCTGGCCGATCCGAAGGCGCTGGCGGACGCCGCGGTCGAGCTGCTGTCCGACGCCGACGCCTGGCAGCGCGCCAGTGATGCGGGCGTGGAGCGGGTCCACCGCTACTACTCGCTCGAACGCATGCTCGGTCGTTACCGGGAAGTCTATGAAAGGGCCCTGACGTGGCAGGCATCGGTTTCGAGCTGAGAAAGCTCCTGCGGCGGGACAGCTTCACCGGGTTGTTCCAGGCCTACGCCTACGCGGGCATCATCAGCTCCGGGCCGTGGGTGCTGTCCATCCTGGGCATCCTGGTGATCGGTCTGGTCTCGGCGCTGACCGTGCCGGACCGCCAGATCACCCAGTTCCAGGTCTCGGTGACCTACCTGATCATGCTGTCGCTGGTGCTCACCGGGCCGATCCAGCTCTCGTTCACCCGCTGGGTGGCCGACCGGCTGTTCGAGAAGCGCGCGGCGGTGATCGCGCCCAACTTCCTCGGTGCGCTGCTGATCGTCATCGTCGGCTCGGGCCTGCTCGGGCTGCTGGCGGTGGCGACGCTGTTTCCGGGGCAGACCAACCTCTACCGCATCACCTTCGCCAGCGGGCTGGTGGTGATGAGCGCCATCTGGCTGGCGACGATCTTCCTGTCGGGCATGAAGCAGTACAAGACCATCGTCGCGCTGTTCG